>CAKZLL010000241.1 GCA_937125475.1 uncultured Saprospiraceae bacterium
GCTATCAGGAATATATAATGTTGCTTTTTTATTCTTTATTTCAAATAATTGTCCACCCCAATTCCATGTGAAAAATTCCCCAGAATTGGTTCGCAACATTCCAATAAAATCTTTATCCCTCATTTCGGGAGAGTCGACTGTTGTAAATTTATCCCCATCAAAATAGCATATCCCATTTTCTGTGGCTAACCAAATCAGCCCTTCATCATCCTGAAGAATATTATAAATATTCATACTTGGTAATCCTTCTACATCTGTATATTGCCAAATAGTAGAAACTTGCGCTAATAACTTTGAGTTAAAGGCTGAAAGAATGATAAGACCTAAAAAATATTTATATACTCTCTTAGCCATTAGTAATTTAATTGTTATTTCTATGAAAGTATTTCTTATGCGAAACAAATATAACAGAATAAAATTTTTGAATTAACAATATTTGATAAAAAGACGGAGAATAATATTTGATTGTAAATTTTTTTTAAATAGATCATATTAATACTTCATCTTCATACAAAAAAACACTGTTTCAAATGAATGAAGCAGTGCTGATAATATGCATTATGTAAAATGCAAGGGAGTTTCTTGATATATTTTGGAATTTTTGCTAATTGTTTTTTTAATTAATGTTTTACAATTTTTTTTGTGAAAGTATTATTACTTGCTGTCAATTTTACAAAAAAGTAGCCCTTGGGAAATTTTGAACTATCAATATGGAAACAATTCTCGCCTTTAGTAGCAAAAATACTTTTGGTCAAAATAATCCTTCCAGTAATGTCAATAATAATTATATCAATTTTTTCATCTATAAATGAGTTATAATCAATATTAAAGCTGTTTTTAAATGGTATAGGAGATATTTTTAGGTTTGGTTTAGATAATTCTTTTCGGATAAGCGTAATTATATGGCTAAGTTCTGTTTTTTTATCGAAATCAACTTGTCGCAAACGATAATAACTAATAAGTTGCGGGTTTGGGTCAATAAACTGATAAAATGATGGTTGATTGGTATTTTCATTTCCAGTAATTTCGCCAATTTTCTCAAATTCAATACCATCTGTGGAGCGTTCTACTTCGAAATGACTGTTGTTTTGTTCGCTCATCGTTGTCCAATTTAGAATATTTACAGCATTCTGCTCTTTTGCGATGAAAGAGGCTAACTCCACAGGTAAAGCAACATTCTGATATACCCTTACATAATCTATTTCCATCGCATCTTCCACAAAACCAGTGGGAGCAATACTAGGCTGAATTGCAAAATTTAATAATAAATATTGTTCCGCATCAAAAGGCCAAGTACTCGCATTTTTAGTAGCAGGATTATAGGTGTAATGTATTGTGCCATCGACACTAAAAACCATTTTTTCGGACGTCCATTCTAATGTATAAACATGAAAAGCGGAGGAAACAGTCGCAATAGTTTGACCTCCATGATTCACCGTTCCACCAGAACTTGAAGGCGTATGCATGGCACTGCTAATATAATTTTGATTGTGACCCCAATGTTCCATGATGTCTATTTCGCCACAAGCGGGCCAAGCGGTTGTTCCATATCCTAAGTTATCCCAATACGCTCCATCTTCGTTGATGTTTTTGCCGAGCATCCAAATAGCAGGCCAAGTACCTAGACCAGTTGGTAATTTAGCTCGAACTTCCACTTTTCCATATTTAAAAGCGTATTTAGAATTTAATCGAGCGGAAGTATAATCTTTGGTATGACCTTGATCAGTGAATGTCTCTTTTTTACCAACAACATATAAATTGCCGCCGCTTACGTAAGCATTATCTTGGCGATCAGTATAATGTTGAAGTTCTCCGTTGTACCAATTCCCACCAGCAGGCAATTGAGTTTGATGAAACCAGTTAGTTGGATTAATCGGACCATCTACATCAAATTCATCTGACCAAACTAAGGCATAGTTACTAACTGGAGCATAGTAATCTATATCGTCGAAGTATGCCAATACATGATCATAATTGTTTTCACCATTTACTTGAATGATAACTCGGTTAAAATCGCTTCTTTGTGCTGGGGGTAATGAATTTGGGTCGAAATTGACATAAGGATCATTTTGGAAATCAAAAGTGACGGTTTGCCATTGATTTAAGACTATTGGTTTGATAATTTCGCTTTGCGTAAACCAAGGAGAGCCTAAAGTGCCGTTTTGTAATTTTAAAGAAATTTGATTCGTCTGGTTTCCTGTTATCCCACTAGAAGGAACATAAATTTTTAAGGTGAAAATATATTTTGCAGATAAATCAAAATTACTATTAGCATCAAATCGTGCGTTTGCATATTGCCCTCCTACATCGTTATATTCTAAAACAGTAGCAGAAGTATTAATCCCTGTTTGATATGGATTAACCTTATTCGTGTTAATCGTGCAAGCATCTCCAAACCAAGTAGTAATTGTTCCACTGCCCTCAAAGTCATCATTGACTACTTGACTTTGTGCTATAATTGGCATTAAAAAATAAAAGAATGAAAATAGGAAGTATAAATTAAGTCGCATCTCTATAATGAGTTTTTATAAAATTAAAATGAATGACAACCTATCTTTAAAGATTTATTTAAAAATAGATTACCATTCATAATAGTTCAATTTTAAAAGCATGTAGGGGATATGTTAGACTAAGGTCTAACACTTATTTATTGCTTAATAATCGTTTGAATAGAAGTATTAGAGTTAGATTCTAATCTAATAAAATAACTTCCTTGTGGTAAGCTAGATAAATCAAGATTAAATTGATTTTCTCCTTGTGCTGCATTGTTTTGTTCGGTATAAACAACACGCCCTGTAACATCAGTAATTGTGACTAATATTTCTTCATTGACAGCAGAAGAGTAATCAACAGTTACGCTACTTTTTACGGGATTTGGGTATAGTTTTATACTGTTAGTTGTTTTACCGCGATTAACACTCACAACATCACTAAATGTAAAAACATCATTAAAATCTATTTGGCGTAAACGGTAATAGCTCAATTGAGCTGGATTTTTGTCAGTGAACTCATAAGCAGATACATTATTGGTTGTACCATTTCCTTCCACTATACCAATTGTTCTAAACGCTATTCCATCTGTAGATTGTTGAATTTCAAAATGACTATTGTTTTCCTCACTAGCTGTTTGCCAAGTCAATACATTACTATTAGCTTTTGCCTTTGCATTGAAAGAAATCAATTCAACAGGTAAAGCTTCGGTAGAGAAAGCCATATTGTCTAAATATAGATCAGCAGCTCCTGCATTACTGTTTGCAGTAAAAATATATTGAGCAATATGTTCTGTATTCATTCCAACAAAACTAGTCAAAGGAATGTTATATTTAACCCATTCATTTTGAGTAACACAATCATATGTTATTTCATATTCAGTATCATCGCCGCCATCATAAATACCATTTGCACCAAAATCTACTAGCTTTATTTTAAATGAACTCATATTTGGTGTCCATATTTCAAAACTGAGATAAGTCATACCAGAGGCATCAATAAGACTACTTGTTGTTTCTATACCAACAAATGTTAGGTCTGTGTATAATTTTGCATCATTTCCAGCAATAGTAGCTGTCGTTGAAGAACCTACAGTTGACCAGACTGTTTCCCAAGTATCAACTGTTACATCTGTATAAGCATCGCTATACATTGAAATCACATTAGCAGGAGCGACAGTAGGTGTTGAAGCGGCTACTGTTGGTGCAGAAGCAGGAGTTGTCCCACAAGTTGAGAAATATATATTATCTAGATACATTTCAGAATTTCCAGGGTCAGCACTAAATATGTACTGAGCTATATTTGAGGTAGTTGTAAGTCCTGTAAAATCAGAAAGTGCTAACTCATAAGATACCCATTTTCCTATCTCAAAGCAAGTTAAACTCATTTCGTGTTCGACATCATCACCGCCATCATAAACACCATTTGCACCAAAATCTACTAATTTTACTTTAAAAGTAGTGGCACTAGGTGTCCAGATATCAATATGAAAATGAGTTTTGCCTGAAGCATCAACAGTATTAGTTACTGTTTCTACTCCAACAAATGTTAAAGCAGAATAATGTTTGATATTATTACCTGCAACAGAGAAATCAGGAGATTCTAAAGTAGCATTTGACCAGCCTGTTCTCCAAGTATCGACGGTTACATCTGTATAAGCATCACTATATATAGAAATTACATCTCCAGGAGCGCAACTAGGTGTCGGAGCGTTGGTAGTTGGTTCAGGTGTAGGAACTACATTGCCATCAGGGACTTGAATATCATCAAAATAAATCGTGTGATCTACTGTCCTTGCACCATGATCTGGTATAATAACTAGCTTATTATAAGTATTACCAATATAAGCAGAAAAATCAAAAGTCAATTCTTCCCAAGCACCAGTAACGGTATTGGCTACAGCTACTTCTTGATCAGGGCTTGTTCCTTCCAATTTGATTGTGACATTACTAATCACCGTTTTATATACTTTAATTTTAATCGTACTATTTGTAGCATCAAACATAAATTCTTCAATATCACTTGTATAACACAATGCCCAATCGTTTCCAGCATCTTTTGCATCAAATTGAGCTACGGTTGCAGAAGTGTTTATTCCGCCACTGACTGGATTAGCTGGTAATGTAATTGGAGGATTGGAATCATTTGCGTCAACTATCCAGCTAAATGCATTGCCATATCCTGCTGGTTCAAAATCTACTATGTCATATTGTGCAAAAGAAAAAGTGGCACAAAAAATGAGAAAAAATAGTGTAGTAATTTGTCTTTTCATCGGTTCGTTTTTTATTAAAAAAAATTAAATTGGTTTGGTTCGATTATATTTTTAAATATTTTAGAATAATTCAATTAGGATATTATCTTGTTTGAATTGTTTTGTTTTTAAAATCTTTAATTCTTTATTCGATTGCTTTTGCAAAACTATATTTCATATTGAAAAGACTTGAATTTGAACTTACTTCTTAGCTACTACAATAAGGATTCGTACTACTACTTGACTACTACTTATTTTAGAGTAATGAAATAATTTAGGAGAAACATCTACCTCATTGATTTAAGAATTACCCTAGTTTTGGGTAGGTAGATTGGTATTGGTTGAGTTTGGGATGAAGAATAAATAATTGTTTTTTGCCTTAAAATAATTGATTTATAATGAATAAATGAGGTTTACTTTCTTTTAATGAAGTATCTCAAATAGGAATAAATCAAGGATCAGAGCCATTAATAGCAACTCATTGATTGATATAACTCAATAAGGAAATATTAGAATCCTTTATTAAAAGACTACATCACTACTACAATTTACTACTACACGACTACTACAAGTGTACTTCAAAGTGCTTAAAACCTACTACATAGCCGATAATTACCTATTTTAGTGCAAAACGAGGGATTATATGTTTGTAAGTGAATATTTAAAGGGAGTACTAATTATTGTTCTTTTTATGATCTGCCAAAACCTGTTGGGGCAACCAAATATTGGTATATCAATTGTAAAAAATTACCTGAAAGAAGATTATCAAGGAGGATTACAAAATTGGGATGTTGGACAAGATACAGATGGAAAAATGTATTTTGCGAATAGCCAAGGTTTAATGACTTTTGATGGGGCTAACTGGAAAGTTATTCCTGTTGAGAATGGAACAATTGTCCGTTCTTTATTAATCGAAGGGAATAGAATTTATTTGGGATCACAAGGCGATTTCGGTTATTTTGAACCGAATGAAAAAGGTATTTTAATTTATCATGGTTTAAAAGATAAATTACCTAGAGGGGAGCAAAATTTTGCCGATGTCTGGAAAATCTCTAAAAATAATGAAGAGATTGTTTTTAGAACAACTGATCAAGCGTTTACTTATTCCCTTATTAGTAAGCGTGTTGAGGCTTATTCCCTCAATAAAAATTTTACTTTTTCCAATGAGAAAAATCAAATAACTTACCTACATTTAATTGAGAATAATTTACCTGATTTTAATAATCAACCTTTTCAGAATATTTCAGAATATGAAGTTTTGAAAGGAACAATCATCACTAGTGTTATTCCGATTGATAGTCAATTCTTGCTTACAACTGTTAGAAATGGAATTTTTAGATACGACGGGGAGAATTTTATTCCGTGGGAAATGAATGATCATGAAATGATCAAAAATCATCAAATCAACTGTTCGGTTAGGATTGATAAAGAACGAATAGCGATCGGAACGCTAACAGGCGGACTGTTTATTGTTAATAATAATCGCCAAGTTTTATATCATTTAGACATAAATAACGGGCTTCAAAGTAATCACATCACCAATATTTTTAAAGATGGAACAGGAAATCTATGGCTAGTACTAAGTAAAGGCATTGATTATATAGAAATCAATTCTCCGTTTTCATTAATAAAACCTAACCAAAGTTTTGGTGCGACAGGATATGATGTTCGAATTCATAATAATCAACTTTATTTGGGAACATCGAATGGACTTTATTCTACTATTTGGAAGGATTATTATCATCCTTTGAAAAATCAATCTTTTGAGCTGGTTAGCAATACTAGGGGGCAAGTTTGGAATTTGGATGTTCAGAAAAATGAATTACTCTTGGGGCATCATCAAGGCGCATTCAGAGTAGAAGGTAATCACGCTACTCCAATATCAAATCAGTCTGGAACTTGGTTATTTAAAACATTATTCAAGAATGACAATCTACTATTATCGGGTAGTTATGAAGGGCTTAGTATCTATGGATGGAATAATGGACATTGGCAATTTCAACGAAGTATCAAAGGTATAGAAGAGTCTTGTCGTTTTATTGAACAGGATAAATCAGGCAATATTTGGATCGCACATCCTTACCGAGGCATCTATAAATTAGCGCTAGATAAAGAACAAAAACAGGTCAGTTCTATAAAATTATATAATAAGGAAAATGGATTACCATCTGCTTGGGGAAATGTATTTAAAATAGGAGAAAGCATCATATTTACTTCTGTAAATGGTGTGTATTCCTATGATGCTACACATGATAGTTTCAAATTATCAAAAGTATGGTCAGAGGTAATTGACCCTAAAAGTCGAGTATTAAAGTTAACTGAGGATAAAGTTGGTAATATTTGGTTTGTGATAGATAATGAGGTGGGCGTATTTAAAGTAAAGGATTTAGGGCTAGAACGAAAAGTAGAAAAACTCGTTTTCCCAAAATTAACGAAACAGCTAGTTGGAGGATTTGAAAATATCTATTTATATGATGAAGAGAATGTATTTTTTCCTTTAGAAAATGGTTTTATGCATTTCAATCCTAAAAAGTATAATGTCTCTGATACATTATTTCACACACATATACAAGAAGTAAAGCTAGGTGATTCAACTATAGTTTTTGGAGGTTGGCAGAATAAGGAATGGGAGAAACCATCATTTAAACATGATGAAAATGCTTTTGTTTTTAGGTATGCTGCTTCTGAATATCGTGATTTTAATCTAGTAAAATTTCAATACTTACTCAAAGGTTTAGATAATGATTGGTCGCCCTGGACGCACAAAAATATCAAAGAATATACGGAATTACCTCCTGGGGAATATAGGTTTCAAGTTCGAGCCAAAAATGCATTAGGGCAAATCACAGAGATCAAATCCTTTAAGTTTGAAATTCGCCAACCTTGGTACGCTACATTTGCCGCGAAGGCTATTTATGCTATTATTATTATAGGTGTTTTGGTTAGTTTGGTACTTATTCCTTATCGAAAATATACCCACGAAACAGCGTTATTAAAAGAAGAACAAGAAAAAAATCTACAAGAAACAGAGAAAGAATACCAAAAAATTGTAACTAAAAATGAAGCTGAAATCTCAGAATTACAAGCCGAGAAACTAAAAGCTGAAATACAATTTAAAAATCAAGAACTCGCTACAACCACTATGCATTTAGTTCAGAAAGGTGAGTTAATCACTAAGTTGAAAGAAAATTTAGACAAAATATTAAAAAACACCAAAGAAGCAAATACCAAAAAAAATGTCAGAGGCACGATTTCTCTTCTCAATCAAGATGCGCAATTGGATGGCGATTGGGAACAATTTGCTCAATATTTTGATCAAGTACACGTCGATTTTCTCAAACGCCTCAAAGAAACTTATCCGCAGCTCACGCCCAAAGATCAGAAACTTTGTACTTATCTAAAGATGAATCTTTCGACTAAAGATATCGTACCGCTCATGAATATTTCTGTGCGTGGAGTAGAGGTTAGTCGTTATCGCTTACGCAAAAAAATTGATTTAGGTAGTGATGTGAATTTGAATGAATTTATGATGAACTTCTAAAAAACAATCGTTTTACAAGCCATTTTGACGAATTGATGTACTTGTGATGTAATGATAATACATTTATGATGTACTTGTGAAGTAATTCTAAATCCAATAATTAGCTTAGTTATCTATATTTTTATGCCAATATTTTATCATAAAAAAATGGATATGAAAACCAATCAATGGCTATATTTATTATTCCCTTTATTTCTAATCTTAGGAATGACGGAGCATTCATCCGCTCAAATTATTAATGTTGGAAACGGTAGTTACACCAAAACTTTTCCTGGAACAGATGCTGCAGGTCGAAATGGTTTTCCTTCTGGAACGCCTTTCCTAACAGGCACAGCCGCAACGAAACCCGTACCAACAAACGATTGGTGGTCGCACAAAGTAAAAAATAGCCATTCTGGTAATTTATTTAATTATCCTTTTACCTTAAAAACGGTTAATAGTGGTTTGGTAGTTTCCTATATTCCGTGGGGACCGATTGATAATATTTTGCCTGTAACGGTTGGCGTTGCTGGTTTAAATGCTTCGGCTGCCAATGTTTCCGATTTTACAGATTGGACAGTTACAATGGATTGGAGTAATGGAAATCATGGTTTTCAAGCTACGACTGGAATCGGAATGCCGTTTGTTTATTTTACTAAAAATACCGCAGATGTTGCTCAAATCACGATTGAAGAAGGTACTGTAACAATTTCCAATGAAATGATGATCGTTGAAAATGCGCGAAATGGAGCTGATTTTGCAGTTTACGCGCCAGTCGGTAGTAGTTGGATACAAAACGGCAATACCTATACTTCTACTTTAAATGGTAAAAATTATTGGTCTTTAGGTTTCATTCCTTTGACGGCTTCTAATATTACAACCGTTGCCAATCAATACAAACAATACGCTTACGTATTTCCAGCTAATACCAAAGCGGAATGGTCTTATGACGAAGCAACTTCAATTGTAACAACGAACTTCATCGTTGAAACGGACGTAAAAGAAGGGCTTGATTCTACTATGCTTTTGGGGCTTTTGCCGCATCAATGGGCGAATTTGAGTGCTGCTTCTCCTGCGCCTAATCAATCCTCTTATCAAACTGTTCGAGGTGAATTAAAAACCCTTAACGGGAATAATTTCATAGTGGAGAATACCTTTCACGGGATTTTGCCGACGTTGCCTTATTTAGATTATTACAGCAATGGTTTTAGTCCAGCTAAATTAAAAAACAAAATCAAGCTATTAGAAAATGATGGTTTGAACAGTTGGACAGACTCATATAATGAAGGGCAAGAGATGAACCGATTGATACAAACGGCAAGAATAGCCGAACTTTCGGGTGATACAATCGCTTTAAATAAATTAAGAACTACCGTTCAAAATCGCCTTGAAGATTGGTTGAAATATAACTCTGGTGAAGTGGCTTTTCTTTTTTATTATAATGATACTTGGTCGGCAATGTTGGGCTATCCTGCTGGTCATGGGCAAGATGGAAACATTAATGACCATCATTTTCATTGGGGATATTTTATTCATGCGGCTTCGTTTGTGGAGCAGTTCAATCCTGGTTGGTCAGCACAATGGGGCGGAATGATTGACTTATTGGTACGCGATGCCGCTAATCCTAATCGCGATGATAATTTATTCCCGTTTTTACGAAATTTTAGTCCGTATGCAGGGCATTGTTGGGCAAATGGATTTGCGTCGTTTCCACAAGGAAATGATCAAGAGTCTACTTCTGAAAGTATGCAATTCAATTCTTCGCTCATTCATTGGGGCGCGATTATGAATAATGATTCTATCCGTGATTTGGGTATTTACTTATACACAACCGAACAAACAGCTATTGATGAATATTGGTTTGACAAATATAATCGCAATTTTCAAGCGTCCCAGCAATATAGTTTAGTCTCTCGTGTTTGGGGAAACAGCTACGATAATGGGACTTTTTGGACAAATGATATTGCAGCATCCTATGGAATTGAGTTGTATCCGATTCATGGTGGTTCGTTGTATTTGGGGCAAGATACAAACTATGTTCATCAGCTTTGGGATGAAATCGAGCAGAACACAGGCATTTTGACCAATGATCCGAATGTCAATTTATGGCATGATATCATGTGGGAATATTTGGCGTTTATTGATCCACAAAAAGCGATTAACTTATATGATTCTTATCCAAATAGAGGTTTGAAATTTGGTGTTTCTGATGCACAAACTTATCATTGGCTGCATTCGATGAATGTTTTGGGCAATGTTGATATTTCGCTTACCGCCAATCATCCGTTAGCTGCGGCATTCAATAAAAATGGTTCAGTCACTTATGTTGGGCAAAATTATGGGACGGACAGTATTAATATTACATTCTCAGATGGATATATTTTGCCTGTTCCGCCACGCACATTAGCGACGAGCTTGGATATTAATTTGAGTGGAAACTTGACCTCTAGTTTTGAACGCGCTTATCCAAATGGAAGCGTCGATTTGACTGCCACAATCAATGGAGGTACAGCGACGAAAGTTGAATTTTATGAAGATGGAAATTCGATTGGTCAAGTACTGCAAGCACCTTATGTTCTGACCGCAAGTAACTTAAGCATTGGAAAACACAATTTTTATGCAAAAATATATGAAGGCACAAATTATACGATTACCAATATTGTAACGGTATTAGTTGGTGATCAATTGCCGTATTTAGGTTCGCCTGCGGTCATTCCAGGTTCGTTTTATGCTGGTGATTATGATGTTTTTGAAGGTGGAAATGGAAACGGAATTGCTTATCAAGATGTATCAATTGTGAACGAAGGAAACTTCAGAACTGACGAATATGTCGATGCATCAGTTCATTGGAATGAAGGTAATATTGTAGGATGGATTGCTTCGGGCGAATGGTTGGAATATACGGTTGATGTTCAGCAAGCAGGAAATTATACTTTAGTTTTTAAATATGCTAGTGATAATAGTGCTGGCGGTGGTCCGATGAATATCGAGTCGGATGGAGTTGTCATTAAATCAGGTATTACTGTTGCTTCTACTGGCGGTTGGAATTCTTGGATTACCAAAGCAGTCAGCAATATTCCATTGAAAAGTGGTCGTCAAGTTTTGCGATTACATTTTGATAATGGCGAATTAAATATAGGTAAATTGACGTTCACTTATAGTTCGCCTTTGGCTTATAATCAGCCGATTGCTGATGCTGGCACAAATCAAATTATTGTCTTGCCGCAAAGCACTGCGACTTTAGATGGTTCAGCGAGTAGCGCAGTTGGGGGAGGAGTCTTGACTTATAGTTGGAAACAAATCTATGGGCCTTCGGTTCTGTCATTCTCTAATAATCAAACTGCTCAACCGACTATTTCTGCACTAGTCGAGGGCGTTTATTTAATGGAATTGACCGTTGATAATGGTACTTATACGGATATTGATGAAGTTTATATTATTTCGAGTATGACAAATAATGTTGCGCCAACTGTTGCATTACTTTCGCCTTTTGACAATTCGGAATATATCGAAGATGAGGTTATTAATATTTCGGCATTAGCTTCTGATTTGAATGATAGTATTCAAAAAGTCATGTTTTATGCCAATGGAAATTATTTATCAACCTCCACACAAACACCTTACAATTACGACTGGCTTCCAACACCAGGAAACTATAATTTAACGGCTGTGGCTTATGATTACAATGGTGATTCGACGGTTTCTAATAGTGTAAATGTAGAAATCAAACCTGCGCCATCTTGTCAAGGTACATCTTGGAATGGCGATTTTGATTATCTATTTTCGCCAGACGATAATAATCCGACGTTAACATTTATTCCATCTCAAACGGGTGTTGGTTCACCGACTTGTATTTTGTATTATGGAACAGATCCAAGTAATATGCCTGGTCATGGCGTTACGGCAAATGTACCATTTACCATTAATGCGAGTAAAGGAACGAGGATTTATTTTTACTATACTTATTCTTTTCCAGGAGTAGTTGAAGCTAATAATGCAGCTAATAAAGATAGTTATGTAGTTGGTTCTTGTAAGCTTGTTTCAACTGACGAACCATTCCAAGAAATGACATTGAAATACTATCCAAATCCTGTAACTAACTTTTTAAATATAGAATTGCCAGCAGGAGAAAATGAGATTGAAATGTATGATTTGACAGGAAGAGTATTAGCGACTTCAACGATTTCTGAACGACTTTTTACTTATGATATGACCGATTATCCAGCAGGAATATATTTTATTACTGTGATAAATGATGGTAAAAGAGCTGTTTTGAAAGTAGTTAAATAACTTAAATTTGGGGTTTATTTAATGTAAATTAAAAGATGAAAAATACCTGATTGTCCTATGATAATCAGGTATTTAGTTTTAATAGAAACCCTAATTATGGAGTAGTATTATTTCTTAACTATTATACATTAACTGATTGATTTTAAATGTAAATTCTACTTTAGTACCAATCGCGATATTGTATTCATCTGTTAAGTCGATAATCTTAAATGTAATGATCTCTTGTCCACTCTCTTTATTGACCAATTCTACTCGTTCTTGAATAGTTTGCAAGCCAGATGATTGATAATCTCTTGGTTTCCATTGACTATATTCTTTGGCTTTTTTGCGACCAATTCCATTATCTAAAATCATACATCGAAGCAATTCTGGTGTTATTTCCTCAAATTTTACGTCTAATTGCCCACCATTTTCTCGATGCAAAAGCCCATGTTTGAGCGCATTTTCGATGACAGGCTGTATCAATAAAGGAGGAATCATTAGGTTTTCAGAATCCGAAATATTTTTATTTTCGAAATTTATTTTGATTTTATCACCAAATCTCAATTTTTCCAGTTTAAGATATAGTTTTAAAAAATCAATTTCTTTAGTCAAAGGAATGGCAGATAATTTAGAATACTCAAAAATTAAACGAATTAATCTAGCAAATCTAGCTAGATAAATCATAGCCGACTCCCGATCATTAGTCGTAAAAAAGTTTTGAATGGCATTAAGTGCATTAAAAATAAAATGGGGATTCATCTGAGATTGTAATGCTCCGATTCTCAATTCACTCATTTGACGGTTAATAAAAGCATTCTTTTCTTCTCGTTTTTGATAATACCTCAACCAAGCATAGAAACTTCCAAGCCCAACAGAAGTGATTAATAAACCGATAAATAAGTAAAACCACCAAGTTGTCCAATAGGGTTGTTCTATAATAATATTAAACCTTTTGACTATTCCTGTTGGATCATTTTCACTATAATTAGCTTTTATTTTAAATTGATATTTCCCTGGTTTAAGTCGATCATATTGGATCGAATTACTTGTTGTTGTTTTCCATTCTTTATCTAGCCCGACCATTCGGTAAGAATAAACAATGTTGTTTTGATGCATATAATTGAGTACAACAAAATCAATTTTAAAACTATTTTGGGAATATTCTAACTGATAAGTAGGTTCTATTTCTTTCTTTTCTCCCGATATAGTTATATCAATAATTTCTACTGGGAGTTTTCGGGGTTTTCGTAAAATATCAGCTTTATTGAAAAAAGTAACTCCTTCGGGAGTACCTATCCCTACCTTTTGCTTATTTATAAAAATACTATTGATTTTTTTAGCTGGTAAGCCACTTCCTTTATCTATGATTTCGATTTGTTGGGTTGTCAAATCCAATAAATTAAGCCCTTGTGCTGTACCAATCCAAAGTTGATTGTCTTGATCAATCACTAAATGCTCACAATTATTACTTGATAATCCATCTTTTATCGTATAATGTTCATTTATTTTTCCATTAGTGATACTATAAATACCATTGCTTTTAGTTCCGATCCAAATCGTATTCTTTTTACCAATAATTTGGTTAATCCAACACTCTAATGGTTCATTATTTTCATCCAAATATTGAACTACGGTGTCGCCACTAGTATAATATAAGCCATTTACTGTTCCAACCCATATTCGATTAGATGCCGCTTGATAAACGGAATAAGTTCGATCTAAGATTAGATTTTCCTTACTTTTTATTTTTAATCCATTCTTAATGGAATAACGTGAGGTCAAGCCATGATTACCAACATAAAGATATTTAGGCGTTTCTAATATACTTTTGACTGTCCCCAAAAAATAGTCTGGAGAAACTCTGATTAGATTTTCATTTATTTTAAAAGAGCTTGTCGTAACATTTATCCAAAAACTATTACCAAATCGACTTTTTTCAAAAAAATGTATTTCGTCATTAAATGATTGATAATCAATTAATTGATTGTTTTTAAATTTTAAAATATTCCCTTGTCGAGTAGCTACTAAAATAGAACCATCACTAGTAGACAAAATATTAATGACATTATTTTCTTTAAAAGGTAAAGCTTCTTCATTGAAAGTCAGCATTTTTTTATTTGCCATATAAAGCAAACCTTTTGTTTTGGTTGCCAGCCAATAACCACCTTCTCTATCTTGAAAAAAAGCATTAATACTAAGATTGTTTTCTATTGGTGCAACATCATTGATGAGCTGAAAATTAGAATCTAGTGGGAAAATATAATCATTATTGGCAACCCACCAATTTTTGTAATTATCTTGATAAAAAATATTGATTAGCCCATCGGAAGGAGAGACAATGAAGTTAGGAAGTTTAATATCTTTCAGAACAACTTCTCCTTTTGGAGAAAGTTTAATTTGGGATACAATTTTTGAATATCGATTATATATATAATAATCGTTTGAAGGCAGGGCTAATAAATCAGAGCGAGTATATTCATTTCGACCTCGTTTTTCTAATAAGCCTCGCAATTTATCCTTTTTCGCTAAATAATAAAACTGACTGATCCGAGTAGAGAATGGGTGTAATTGATTGGTTAAATCAGATTTTTTAAAAAAATCTCTAAAGGCACTGATGGAGTTAATTTTAGGTTGAGTATAACAACTATCATTATTATCACAGATATGAAATTGTTTTTTTCTCCAATCTGCCATAGCAATATATTTATTGCCTTTTTTATCTATAATGATTTCGCTGGGTTGAAGTGGTGTTTTTAGTCCTTTGGGTTGAAAGAGTTGAAATTCATCATTGGCATATCGAAATAATTGTAGAGATAAATTCCATGCCCAAACACCTCCATCTGGCGCAATATAAATGCCAATAAATTCCCCGTCTTTAGCTGATTTAGGATAATAAGTAATAAATTTTGTACCATCATATCGGCAAATTCCGTTCTTTGTTCCTATCCAAAGAAAGCCTTTTAAATCTTGGGTAATATTATAAATAGTCGAACTTGGCAAACCATCTTCATCTGTAAATTGACGCATAAAAGGCTGTTGAGCTTGTACAGCCCAACAACCTAATAGGCTGATTATAACTATAATTAATCGTACTGTTTTCATGAAATGGTTATGGGTGTAGGGCAGTGTAAAGGCATGTCTTTGCACTACTATTTACAATCTGGATTAATTCCAAGGACATATTTATTGATCATATCAATAGAAATAGCGGTTTCTGATCCTTTAAAGCCTGAAATATCCGTATTATTCATCGTGGTTTTGTACAACTCAGTCAATCTTTTAGCTACAGGAAGATAAGACCAGTGCCATTTTTCCTCTTCATATCCCCAAGGTCGGTTATCTCCTTTGGGAGAATAAACTTGACAAAAACCATATTTAGAAGCATTCGCACTCATCCATTTATATATTCTTTGTCCAACACCTCGTTCGAAGTAACGATTATTTAAATCATTCAAATCAATATCCGTTCCCCAATGATGGCGAGACGTGCCTGGCATAGAACTATAATGCAAAATCAGTAAAGCACGCTCTTTTGCATTATCAACTTTAGCAGGTAATCTTTTACCGTTTACGGCTCTCTTGCCAGTCCATTTAGCCTCCCAAATTCTTTTTTGATGATGAAAAGGACGAGTTGCAGAAATAATTTTGAGTGTAACACCATCTTTTTTAGCAGCATTATACATACTAACAAAAGCAGCATAAGCATCTTTTCGGAGGTGCATCCCTTTTCTTGAAGCATGAATAGCAGCGATTTTTGTAAAATCAGGGTGTTGATTAGGCTTAAATTTCCCCATTAAATAATCTTTAGAAAAAGCCTTGGTACTTGTTTCTAAATTAGGTAAGATTACTTCTTTTTTAGTTGTTCCTCTTTTATTTGCCTTTATTTTATCATTCTTTTGGCGGGTATTCTTTTTAAACTTTGTGGCTTTTTTATCTTCTTTTGGTTTTTTCTCTATTATATCTTTTTTAGTGTCGGGTGTATCGGGTATAGGTTGAGCGTCTTTTTTATCTTTTATTTCGGTCAATTTTTTTTCAGGTGCAATGGTTGAAGCATTATTAGTGCCTGAAGCCGAATTATCTGTTGTTCGATTACAAGCCATACCTACAATGACAATAAATAAAAATAGAATTATTCTTTTCATAATATTTTTTTGTGAAAAAGAGAAATAAGTAACATTCAAAAAATAATTTCCCAATTTGGAGTGAAAACTAAACGTTAACTCTGCGTCAGAAAAATCTAGGTTTAGCCCGCTAAACTACGATTTTCCTTCCTTGATTTAACCCTTAGTTTTCTACTCAAATGAGGAACTTATTTTTTTCTTGTTACTAAGGAGATTGAAAGGGACAGTCGAATAGTTATTTTAATTAGCCAATAAATCATTGATTTTAGCTGTATATCAATGATTTATTAGTTTCTATATTATAGATTATCATATCTTAATATTCGAATTCCATTTTTTCTGTTGGATATTCAAATAAACTATTATTCTTAATCAATTTGGCGACTTTAGGATCGACCATTTCTTCCCATCCTTCTTGTCCTGCGCGGATCATATCTAAAACATCTTTTGAATAAATATATAATAAATTCGGATCAAAATGCTGAATATCCACAATTTGATAATTATCTAAAAGGTGTCGATACAGAAATTTAATTTCATTAGGAATAGGCAAATTTAGGCAAGTCATCAATTCTGCGCTTCCTTCTTGAATAGCTGGATAAACGTAAAATCTAACATTTTTAGAAAACAATGCTCCAAAATCCGATAATAAACTACTTCCAGTATGATTATAATACTTATCGTTGACCAATTCTAATAACTCTCTCGAACCAATGACGATACCGATAGTTTGTACTTTAAAATCGGATAAATATTGAATAAATTTCTGATGAGACTCGCAATTAGAAATAGCAATTGTTTGCCCTAGTTCGCATAACAAATCCGCTCTATCCAAGAAATCTTTTTCATCCAAATGACCAGAAGCACATAAGTTTTTCATAGTGATTTCGGTGAGTGTATAAGTCTTTCGTGGATCAACATTGGATTCGGTTCGAAATTGAGCTTCGCTCTTTTTCAGCATATCAATATTAACCAAAGTTGCAGGTCGAAAACTTCCTCTTACAATGAGAACATGTTTTTTGTATAAAAACTCCGAAGCATGGATATTTTGACCATCAGGACTAAACATCGCAACATCCGTCATTTTATTTTTAACTAAATAAAGACTAATTAGGCGATTATCTAAATTAGAAAAATTCGGTCCAGTAACACGTACCATGTCAATCTTGACCCTTCCTTCAAGGTTATCGATCAGCGAAACAACCATTTTTTCTGGTTCTTCATTGTAATGATAACAAGCATAAATGAGATTTACACCTAATACGCCTAAAGCTTGAGATTGTAAATCAGTTGCATTATCTAGCATTTTTACATGAAGTACAATGTCATTAGATGGGCTATCAGGCTCTAATTGAAATCTTAACCCTAGCCATCCATCTCCTTTGATCGTTCGGGTATAATTTAATGCTGCGACCGAGTCGGCAAAAGCAAAAAAACGTGTTTCTGGGCGCTCTTTTGTCAATCGCTCTTCCATTAATTCATACTCATGGTCAAGCATTTTATATAATCGTGATTCACAAACATAGCGCCCCGAAGGTTCTGGCCCATAAATGCGATCACTATATGTTTTATCATAAGCTGACATTGTTTTGGCAATAGTGCCTGCTGCTGCACCTGCCTGAAAAAAATGTCTAGCGACTTCTTGTCCTGCACCAATTTCAGCAAAAGTTCCATAGATTGTAGGATCTAAATTAATTTCAAGTGCTTTTTGCTTTGGTTGTAAAATTTGTCGTTGCATACATTTTTATTTCATTATTGGATCAGATGATCAAATAGTTGGTTCATTGATAATTTTTGCCAGAATGAATATTCTTTTAGTCCAGCGGTGGCTTGCCCCGTTGTTTTTCAAAGAATTAGAACAATGGGGCAAGCCCACATTGGACTAAAAGGCAAAAATTGTCAATGAACCAAATAGTTTTCCTAATTATAACTATTTAATAAGACAATTTCTTGTTTGTTTTTTAGATAGTTATGTTTTTTCTAAATAAATTAAGGCTTACAAATATAAATATTTATCACTTGAATAAATATTTATTACTGCTTCCTTGCATATAAAAGTGATTTTTTTTTGCCACCATTTTGTAAATAGTTATTTTTGGTTGAAAATGAAAAATAATGAGAGATAATTTTTTATTAAAGATTGACGATTGCATTGAAGTTGTTAACTTAATGTATTGATTATCAGTTTTTTGTAATTTGTATAATGAATTATTTTTTATTGATAAATAAAAACAAAATCACTTTGTGTATAAAATAAGTATATTAATGAAAAAATATTACGTATTAAGTTGCATCATAATGATGTTATTTACTTTTAGCCATTCAGTAGAAGCTCAATCCGATATTGAGGAAGTTCTTTTTAAGACTTATTCTGGAGGCGGAGGAAAATGTTATGGTCGTTCAATGATTTCTTATCAATTTGATACAATTGAAGAAAAGGTCATTCTTCGTCCTGCGTATAGTTATTTACGTGAAGTTCCGCCTGTGTATAGAACAGAAACGGAACGTATTTTGGTAGAGCCTGCTCATACAAGAATTGAAGTAACGCCTCCAAAATTCGAATATACACAGCAACGAATTAAAGTCAAAGAGGCAGAAAGCTATGTGAAAACACGAGAGCCATTGAATGAAAATGATTTATTTATGAAAGATGTTTCGGTTATTGAATTAGCACCTGCTTATCAACGATGGGAAAAAACAAAACGTAAGAAAAACTGTCGATCTAAGAAACCAGAAGATTGTTTAGAATGGCAATTAGTGGATATTCCAGCTAAGAAAGTTGCGGTTGATACTAAAGTTCGTTCAAGTAATGCTTCTATTAATACTGTTGCTGCACCTACTGTTTCTGCTGCAGCTGAATATGTTACGGTAAGTAAAAAAGTCTTAAAAACGCCAGCTTCTTATAAGGAAGTAAAAGTGCCAGCTCAATATCGAACAGTTTCCAAAAAAATTGTAGTTGAGGCACGAAGATTTGAGCGTGTACAAGTTCCAACGGAATATAAAGTATTCAAAAGAATAATCACCATTAGAGAAGGAGGTGTGATGGAAGCGCGTGAAGTTGTTTGTAGAAGCGATTATCCTCGATATTTGCTCAATGTTCAGCGAAAATTAAAGGAATTAGGTTATTATGAAGGAACATTAGATGGCTCTTTAGGAAAAAAAACAAAACAAGCTATTATGGACTTTCAAAAAGATCAGAATTTTGCATTAGGTCAATTGGATTATAATACCTTAAAAAAACTGGGATTGATTAAATAGATTTTGTATCATGATTTTTTAATTGAGTGAATGATTAAGCGTTTATAGGTTATTAATCGTTCTTAAATAAGGAGATATAAAATATTTAAACTAAAGTATTCGTTGAAAGGTAAAACCTATCTTTTACAACTGCTTTATTATTAATTAGAGAGCCAAAATCTTCAAGATCTGTTCATTTTAAAAGACTTATAAGCAGAGAAATAAGTCTAAAAGTAAATCAAAGAATTATGAAAAAACTATTTTTATTATTAGTGGCAGTTGCCTCTATTTCTATGACCTCTTATGCTCAAACTGTTGCTTATGTTGATGTGAGTGTTGTTTTGGATGCTATGCCAGAATATGGTGCAGCACAACGAGCAATCGAACAAACTGCTGAAAAATGGAAGCAAGAAATAGAGCAGAAATATAGTGAAATAGAAGAAATGTACAGTCGCTATCAAGCAGAACAAGTATTGTTGAGTGACAAGGCACGCAAGCAGCGCGAAGAAGAAATTGTGCAGAAAGAAAAACAAGTTCGTGGCTTACAACAAAAACGTTTTGGACCAGGAGGAGAGTTATTTAAAAAACGTCAAAGCTTAGTGAAGCCTATTCAAGATAAAGTCCATAATTCTATCGAAGAATACTCAAATGAGAAAGGTATAGATATTATGTTTGACAAATCTTCTGGAGTAAACATTATCTTTGCTAATCCAAAGTATGATAAAACAGATGATTTATTATCTAAATTAGGTGTGAAGAAAAAAGAGGATAAATAATTGGGGACTCTATGATTTCTAAAATCATGAAGTGTCATTTTTTTAATAAAAAAGTAAATTTAGGGACAAGGAAATAAATAACCTACCCAAGATTGCGTGATGAATTTTACTTTTTACAAGGCGCATTTTACGCAGCATAGCGAGCTATGTAAGAAAAAAGCAACGCAGAAAAAAGTAAAATTCATAGCAAGAGGGGGAGATTATTTTTTGCGAGCTCCCTTAACTTAGTTTAGGAAAGGTTAACAGCATTAGAGTTAATCTAAAAGTTGGTTAATCGAAATAAGAATTTTATGAAAAAAGTATTTCAGTTAGGTCTATTAGTAGCGGCATTATTTGTAATGTCAGGAATTGGGAATGATGTAGTTGCCCAAAAAATCGCAGTAGTTGATACTGAGAAAATTTTAGCGGCTTCTCCAGAGGTAAAAAGAGCTAATACTCAATTGCAAACATTAAAGAAGCAATTCGAAAAGCGTTTGGAAAGTAAGTATAAAACTTTTGAAGCGAAATATCAGAAAGGATTAGAGCAAGCAAAAGCAGGTACATTAACGAAAAATGCAGAAGTAGCTTTGCAAAAAGAATTACAAAGATTAGAGAAAGGTATTGCAGCTTCTCAAAAGAAAATGCAAACTGATTTGTTGAAAAAAGAGGAGCAATATCTTAAACCTATTTTGGAGAAAGTAAGAAAAACAATTACTGCTATTGCCAAAAAGAAAGGTTATCGCTATGTTTTTAATAAAAATTCTATGATTTATTTTCCTCCAGCGGATGATATTACAGGAGCTGTAAAAGCAAGTTTAGGGTATAAATAATTTAATTTTGGTCAACGATAATACATCGTTTTACTGATAATGGACGGATAAAATAGTATGAAAATGCTATTCTATCCGTTTTTTTTAATAGAAAAAAGAAGAAGACTAAGAGGAGAAAAACGTTTTGGTGAGCTGCATTCCAAGAAAAATACAAAATAAGCATAGGAAAAGATTACCAAAAATATTAAAAAATGCAGTTGTCCAATTGCCATTTTGTAATAAAGAGAAAGTCTCATTGGTAAAAGTAGAATATGTACTAAAACCGCCACAAAAACCAACCAATATAAATAGTTTGGCAGAAGGACTTAATAATGCATCATTTTGATAGACCAAACTAGCTGTAAAACCTAGTATAATACAGCTTAATGCATTTGCGACAAGCGTTCCAAAAGGGAAAATATGTTGATAATTCGATAATAAGCGGGCAAAACCATATCGACACAAACTGCCCAGTCCTCCACCTAAGAATATCGCAATCCAATTCATTTTTTGCAGATTATTTGAAAATTATAAAAGATAAGATGAGTAGATATGTTATTATTTGCTATAAACGGTGGTGTTGCGTTGCAAATAAAACATTAAATAACTTTTGTTAGAGTGTATTCGCTCACCTTATCTTTTATAATTTACTATTTTAATTTGAATTATAGATCCATTTATTGCTTACTGGAAAGACTGATTTATTTATTTGCCCTATGCTTGAATTTTTCTTTTCCTGCGAACTAATAAGTATAACATAGCAGAAAGTATTGTAGCTAAAGCTAAGATAATAATAGCCAAAACTAACGTATCCATGCCTTGTTTTTGTAACAAATAAGCAACTAGAATAAAAAGCATATTCGTAATTGCTAGAATTATAGTGCCTTGCAAATGAGAATAACCTAGATCCAATAATAAGTGATGAATATGAGTTTTATCTGGATAAAAAGGAGAACGCCCTCTAATCGCACGTGTAATAAATACCCTCAAAGTATCATATAAAGGAATAATTAAAATGGCAATAGTAACCGCAGGAGCGGCTGAAATTGCATAAGGGCTGACCAAATTATTATTGATTTCCATAAATTGAATTGCGAGCATAGAACTCACCAAACCAACGAGTAAGGACCCCGTATCACCCATGAAAATTTTTGCAGGAGTATAGTTATATTTTAAAAAGGCAATGATTGATCCCATTAGTGTAAAACAAATAATAGCTAACTCAATTCGATCAATTAAGAAGAACCAAATACCAAAAGTAGCGGTAATAATAACGCCAATAGTACCTGCTAAACCATTAATTCCATCAATTAAATTAAAAGCATTGATCACTAAGACAATTACAAAAATAGTAAATGGTACACTAAACCATTCCGCCAATTCATAAACGCCAAACAAGCCGTAAAAGCTTGTAATTTGTACTTTAGCCTTATAAACCATGATTAAAGCAGCAAATAATTGCCCCATGAATTTAGTAGAAGGTCGCATCGGAATAATATCATCTTTTGCACCAATCAGAAAAATGATGACTAACGAGCAAAGGATATATTGTAAATTACTAAATAAATTGAAAGGTGTCCAAAGAATTACCGAAAAAATGACTCCAGCAAAAATGGCAAAACCACCAAGAGATGGAATACTTGTAGTGTGAGAAGATCTCTCATTCGGATCGTCGAATAACCGCTTAACGTGCGCTACATTAATTATAGAAGGTATTGCTAAATAAGTTAGAGCAAAAGCAGTAATAAAGCTAAGTATAATATCGTACATATAAAATAGGCTTTACAATTTGAAGCCCAAAATTACCTGTCAAAATACATCTAAACAATATTTTGATCAAGAAAATTAAAAAATAAGCATTCTTTTTAATAAGAATGCTTATTTCTCAATAAACGGTAATGATGAAATGGTTATTGGTAATGTTGGTTTCAATAAATAATAAGTAGCGATAAAGCAATTAAACATTCTATTAAATGCAAAGGATGACCTGCATCGAGTAATTATTTAATTGATCACTAACCGATAAATTTTAATACATTTTCCCTAAACGGTCTAAAAATTCTTTCTTTCGAGTAGTGGTTAAGTTAATTTCTGCACCATTACTCATTATAATAATCGGTCTTTTGGCTTTCTTATATTCTCGAATGTAAGATAAATTGATTAAATGAGACCGATTTACTCTAAAAAAATTAAAATTGGCTAATAAATCATCATATTCTCGAAGTGTTTTTGAGACTAAGATTTTATTACCATGCAAATCATAAATCATGGTATAATTATTATTGGCAATACAATAAATGATATTATCAATATCCATGAAAGAATAACCATCTATAGTTGGTAAAGCAATTTTTTTGAGTTTATTGTTAATGTTATACTTTAAGGCATTAAAATTTTCTTTTTTGCCCTTCTCGTTTGGTTTATTGACTCGCTCTACTGCGGAGCGTAATTCTTCTAAATCTATAGGTTTTAAAAGATAATCTACCGCAGAAAATCTAAAAGCTTTAACCGCATACTGATCATAAGCCGTAGTGAAAATTACTTCAAAAGGAACATCATCGTAATATTCTAACAATTTGAAACCGTTTTCAACAGGCATTTCAATATCTAAAAAGACCACTTGAGGCTTGTATTGATTGGCTAAAACCAATGCTTCTTTTACTGAGGCGGCTAAACCAATGACCTTAACTCCTTTACAATAATGCATTAGCATATTGTTTAGGGTTAATCTGCTATTTTCTTCATCATCAACTATTAAGGCACTAATCATTGTTCAGTATTTGTTCTTCTGTAAAGTAAAAATAAAATTCCACCAGTGTTCCTATTGCTTCTTTGGTCTCATTTTCTTTATCAGTAATATTCATTTTGATAGAAAGACTCTGTTCGTCTTGATTAATAAGCGCTATTCGTTCCTTTGTGTTTTTTACGCCCGAAGACCTATATTCTGACGGTCTCCATTGATTTAATTGTTGAGCTGCTTTTCGACCAATTCCATTATCTTCTATCTTGCAATATATGTCTTTTTTTTCAATTTTTTTAAATTGGATCTTTAAAACACCACCCGCTTCTTTGTGTAGTAAGCCATGTTTAAAGGCGTTTTCGATCATAGGTTGTATTAATAATGGAGGAACAAAATGATTTTCTAAATCAATATCAGGGTCAATTTCTAATTGAATTTCAATTTTATCATTAAATCGAAGTTTTTCTAATTTTAAATATAAATCCAAGAATTTTATTTCTTTTTCTAAGGAAATAAAATTCTCTTTAGAATACTCAAAAATTAATCGAATAAGTTTAGCAAATTTATTCAAATGCAAAATAGCCCTTTCTTTATCTCCTATGGTGAAAAAATGTTGAATAGCATTGAGGGCATTAAAAATAAAATGTGGATTCATTTGGGATTGAAGTGCTTGCAATCTAGAGCTCATGATTTGATTTTGGAATCGTAATCGCTGCTCTTTTCTTCTTCTTAATCTTTTAAATATTTGATAAGTCAAACCTGCAATAATACCAATACCACTTAATACAATTAATAAATAATACCACCAAGTTTGCCAATAAGGTCTTAGAATAACAAGTTTTAAATCGTTATTAATTATACTTTTTTCACCATGTATATTTTTAGCATAAATTTCAAATAGATAAGAGCCAGCAGGTAATTTAGGAAATCGAAGTTCTTTTGAATTCGTTTGTGCCCAATTATCATCTAATCCTTTGAGGCGATAAAAATAAACAATATCATCTTTAGGAAAATTGGAAATAGTGAAATTGATCTGAATGGTATTATTAGAATAATCAAGATGATAATAATTTTGAATAGTAGTATCTTTATTGGCAATCGAAATACCTGTTAATATGACAGGCATCGGTTTTTTTTCTTTCTTAATCTGAGTAACATCGAATATCGTCAAGCCGCTAGGTGTACCAATGTATATATTAGAATTATAATCATTAATATAAAGAGAAGAAATAATATTAGAAGGCAAGCCATCAGAACGAGAAACCGTTCTAATAGAATAATCGGTCAGATTAATGGAATGAACGCCTTTAGTCGAGCGAAACCAAATTTTTCCATCATAATTAATCAAGGTATTACAATTATTACTCAATATACCTGAACCTACTTTCCAATGTTGAATGATATCATGACCATCCAGCAAATAAATACCACTATTTTGAGTTGCTAGCCATATTCGATCTTGTGCGTCTACCAAAATATCTTGTATCCAAATGTCTTGTAAAGATCCTCCTTTTTCTATCAAGAAAGGTCGAGCTATGCTATCTTTCTTGTGAAAAATCGACAAGCCATTTAGACCGCCTATTAGTATTTCTTCTTTATAACGTTTAAAAGCATAGGTTTTTTCAAAAAGTAGATTTTGTATATTGGGGTGAATATAATGTACTTTTTCATAAGTTGATTGATTTGTTTTTCTAGTATATTTAAGTGCTAAATGACTCGTTCCTAAATACAGCGCTGTATCACTGATTTCATAAATACTTTTCACACCATCCCAATCATATCTAGATGACGTAATTGCGAATTGATTATTGAGATAATACGTTCCTTTTTGGAAGTTTCCCCAATATCCTTTTTTATCATAGGTTCGATATAAGCTTTTAAGCCCTCCACTAAGTTGATGAATAGTATTGATTTGATTAAGACTATCAAATTCAATGACTTGTCCAGTAGTAGTTGCGGCAAGAATTGAGTGTTGTTTTTCGCCAGCAATTAAATTAATTATATTATTAGTACTAATATTAATATTACTAGAATTATAAGTTCTAAAATCGTAATTAGGGATATAATAAAGCCCTTCTCCATTCGTACCTATCCAATATCCGCCATTATGATCTTGCAAAAAAGTGTTAACCGTACTTTTGTTTAAAGTAGGCAAGTAGGTATTTTTTAAAGTAGCAGTATGATCAAATTGGTACAATTGATTATTGGTCAATACCCACATATTATTGCGGTTATCTTCATAAAATGTCCTAATAACACTTGAATTTGGTACTTCTAATAATGGCTTCGTTTGATCTTGTTTACCTTTTTTGAGTAAATGTAATTGCGATGATCCAATATCCTTATAAAGCCAACCCCATTGTTGAGAATAAATCAAATGCCCGAATTCTTTTACTGTTGTTTTTTCTTCTTGATGCATGAAAAAACTCTTCGATAAAAAATAATTAATAGTGATATGTAAATTTTTCTTAGGATTGTTTTGTACAAAGGTGTCTAAAAAAACCTGAAAACCATAAGGAGAAACATCAGAAGTAGGAATAGCTTGTTTGTCTTTAATGGAACAAATATATAACATGTTGTTATAAGGGTTTCTAGCCTTGATAATGAGTTGATTAGGTTTGTATGAAAGAACATCTAATACAGAAATATTTAGACTATCAGGAAGAACTTGTATAGGTTTTTTATTAACGATTTGAAATAGTTGCCCTGCCCAATTCCAAAAAAACAAGATGCCTTCCTGTGTCTGTGTCATACCAATAAAATCTTTATTTTTCATATTGGATGCATCCAAAACAGTAAATCTATTCCCATCAAAATAACAAATTCCGTCTTCTGTACCTAGCCAAATTAATCCATCTTTGTCTTGAGCTATATTGTAAATATTCATACTTGGTAAGCCTTCTATATCTGTATATTGCCAAATATCGGGTGTTTGAGCAGTTATTTCTGATAAAGAAAAAAGTATAAAAAGAGAGATTAATCTAATGGAAATACAGTTTAGCCCAAAGGTTTTTTTTAGGTGTTTAAAAAATATTAATATAGAAGAAAGGGAAAGTATCAAATGTTTCATTGGTGTGTTATTGTTTAATAAACAGTTATAGCTTATCAAAAATAGTAATAAGGTAACTAAATAAAAATAATAAAATCATTTAAAATCTATTTTTCGGATCAAAAAAAGCACATTTATACAAAATATAGATCATTCTATCCTTCTTTTATTTTTTTTAGTAAAAAAGTCGTTATTTTATACCAGCTAAAAAAAACGAAAACACACAAATGTAATTGAACCAATCACACTAATAGAACAAATTAACCTTGGATATTATAAGCAAAATACTTTCCTACTTCTTCGCATTTGTTGTTATTTTTACAACGGGCAATGCGATCTATTCTATTTTCGTAACACAGGATAATATCTCGACTGCTGATGGGCTATTGATTTTTTGTTTATTAATGATTATGACAATGGGAATTTATTATATCGGTAATGACTTTCGGGTTAAAAAAGAGAAAAAAACAGAAAAAATGTACAGAGATGATGAAGTGCTAGATGAAGAATTACTTAAACCTTAGTTCATTACTTTTTATGGATGATTTTTAAAAAAATAAGCCGCGATACTTTTTAACTCAATCAGTTGGAGGTATCGCGGCTTATTTTATCGTTTTATTTTTTAGATATTAAAAATCATACCCAATAGAAAGATACAATCTAGGATCTTCCACAATGCCTGTCTCTACGCCCCAAGCATAATCTAATCGCATATAATAACCAAATAACATGGTTCTAGCTCCAAATCCATAACCCATAACTAATGGATTTCTAAAGTAATTCACTTTGACGCGAATAGGAGAATTTTGTTGTTCAATATAAACGGTATTAAGTGGATTATCTTCTCTAAATGGTGAAAATCCTTCCCAAGCAGTACCAGCGTCATAAAAACCAATAAATTGGAGATTATTAATAAAACTACTTCGAAACGTACGATTGAAATAACGCATAATTGGTACACGTAATTCTACATTAAGTAATGCATAGGTATTTCCATTTCTAATATTACTCTGAAAACCACGTAAATTAGTAGCCGATCCTTGATAAACAAAATCTTCGGAAGTTGGAATCGGAATTTCTTGATTATAAGAAGGAATAGCGAGCCAATTGTTCGTACCTCCTAAATAATACAAGACTTTATTCGAGCCAAAAGAAGTGTAAGCAGCAAAACGAGCAGCTAAAATGGAGTGTTTATCTAATTTTTGATAATGGCGTGCATCTATACCTGTCAACCCTAAAAATCCTGTACTTGCATCAAAATAAGTACTATCAATCAAGCCAATTCCAAATTTATTAAAGACTTCTGCTGTTGCTTTTAATCGCGTTCCGTGCTTGATATTCATACTAATATCTTGCGTATTGTCAAACACATATTCCAATCGTAAACCCAAACGTTGTTCATTGACACTTTTCAATTCCAATGAATTAGCGTCTGTCGCTTCGTAAATTGTTTGGTCAATCCTTCCCGAAATTGTTCCTCTGAAACTTTGATAAATATCTAATGGATAACGAAATTGTGCTTCTGCAATATTAGAAACCAAATTATATTCGATAGCTTCTACACCTACTGCTGTTTCTAAAGTATTATTATAATTACGTCGATACAAACTATATCGCTTGTCTAATCGGCTACTTTCATCATCAAAAATTGCAAAATATTCCATGCCATTTAAGCTCCATGGCACACGCGCACCAATTCGCAAACGATAATCTTCAAATAAATCTTCAATATTGACCATCAATAACAAACCTAATGGCGGAAATGTATTTTCTGGATTATTATCAACCGTTGGATTAAGTCCACCAAACATCATACTATTATCTAGCTGAGTAGAAATAAATTCCGATTTGAACTGTGTTCGATAAGGAATAATCTTAGCAGGACGAAAATCAATAGGGCTTTTGTTACTTGGTTCATTTGTAGTAACCTCTTGTACTTTTACGCCTATACTCTTATCAATCTCAACTTTCGTCTGTGCTGGCTGAACAACTACTGGTGCTTCTTTCTTTGGTTTTTCCTCATCTTCAAAATCACTTTGGAAAAAGTAATTATCTATATCAATTTTGCCTGTATCTGGCTCAGTATTCGTCGTTTTAGGCGGAATTGTGTCTTTTACAGGCTGCTTATTTTCAGGTACTTCGATGAGTTTTTCAACGTCTTTTTCTTTAACCTTCGGCTTTCTCCTTTGAGTAGCTGCTTTTTTTTCCTTTTGAGCTAGGCGTTTTTTATTGCGCATAAAATGCGTCATTCGTGGATCTGTCCGTTTTTCTGTATTAATATCATCAATATAAAATTGATATTCGCCTTCATTATAAAAAAGAGAAGCAAGTTTATTTGCACGAGGCGCAAGGTGTTGTTCTAGAATGTTTCTGTTATAATTCGTATTGAGATAAGAAAAGCCTCTTGGTTTGAAAACGGATCGAATGAACGTCGTATCGACTTGATCCGCTGGAAGTGTTTTCAGTGTAGAATCTTTTGGTAAAACGATTTCTTTGCCATTTTTTAAAACATAAACCCGCTCTTTATATGCTAAAACCGTGTCAATATAACCAATCGAACGATTATAAATACCATTGTCATTATTCAAAAAAGTAAAATAACGTTCATCAATGCTTCTGGCTTCTATCTCATCTGAAAAAGGAGTATTCGTTAATCGAACAAGTTCTGTATTCTTTTTAATACCTAAATCATAAAAGTATAAATCAAAGCTTTTGATTGGTAAAAGGGTATCTAATTTTTGACCGCCAATCAATAATGAATCATCTCGATTAGAAGAAAAAATAATACCTTTACTTCCGTTTATTTCGGCATAAACTGCACTCAAATCATCATGATAATCTCGGGTGATTTGTTTGCTTTGACGCATTTTGGTATCAAATAAAAATACATCAGAATAGCCTGCACGAATAGCCGATAAAACCATGCGGCGGTTGTCTGAAAAATCAATACTTAAAATTCGTTCGTAGTCGTTTGGCATATCAATTACTTACGATTTACCATCTTCGAGATTATAAAGCAATAGCTTAATCTTATCTCGAACTTCATACATAATCGCGACTTTTTGCCCATTAGGCATCCAACTCAATAATGGATAATTATAATCTGTCGCTTGAAAAATATTTTTAAAACCACTTTTTAGAATAGCTTTTCGGTTTTTTCCATCAATACCTTGTAAATAAACACGCGTTTTTCCTGCTTCATTGCTCACATAAACGACTTTTTGCCCATTCGGACTAAGGCGTAATTGACTTAGCGGAATTGCTCGTTTATTTTTCACAGGAAGTTTTACACTCGGATCTAAGGCTGTCCCTACATTCGCATCTTGACTATAATGTTGTCGATAAAAAGAATAC
>CAKZLL010000242.1 GCA_937125475.1 uncultured Saprospiraceae bacterium
TACACTTTGATGATAACAGTTTGTTATTATAAATAAAATTATAATTGGTTTTTTTATAAAAAATTGCATTTAATTTTGTTAAGTGTGAATTTTAAAGTGAAATGTTTTTATTTTTTGAGTTTTATAATTGTAGGTTTTTTGATTAAAATTAAAATGATTGAAGTAAGTTGAGTTATCTTTTATTCATTTTAGGAGTAACCTTTTTAATTAAAAAAGATCATTATTAGTGTAGATTATTTAAATTCTCATTTCTTTTTTACCAACTTCTTAAATTAAAAAAGTGGAATACTAAAAGAACAAGAAACTGATTTTAAAATATCTTTCTACAAACAAAACATCAATTAAATTAAAAATATAAAAGCAAATAACTTTAAAAAAAATAGAGATATGAAAGTCGGAATGAAGCCAAAAACAAGAATTCAAATTGCACAAGAATTAGAGATATCTTATTCAACTTTATGGAGGCTTTTAAAAAAATTAAGTATAAAACTTCCAAATGGACTTATTTATCCTGCAAAGCAACAGGAAATTTATAATGCTTTATTTGGAAATTATGAAATAAGAGACAATGAAAGGTTTTGATCATTTTTGGAATACCTTGAAATGACTTTATTACTTACCTTTGTCTTGTTGTTTTTGCGCAAATACAATATGGGACTAATCCAAAACCATAACAAAAAATATCGGAATTTTTTAACCTTTAAATTTTATTAAAAAACATATTTTAAAAATTGATCTCATGAAAAAAACATATTTAATATTGATGATCTTTGCATCCATGTTTACTTTTTGGGCATGTGAAGATACTGTTGATGTAGAACCTGAAATGAGTAAAAAACGCTCGACAGTTCAATCACCACCGACACTAAATAGCGATGGAATATTAGTATTTAAGGATAAACGACACGTAGAGAATATTATTAGGCAATTAGAGATACAACAAAGGTCTTTAGAAAATTATTATGGTGCTGAGTTTGATGATGATTGTTTAAAACAGGATAGATTGTTAGATTTATTTGAAGATAATTTGGGTTTCACTTCTTTAAGAACACATGATTTATTAGTTGAATGTACTGAATTAGAAGAAGGGGTTGATGTTGATGATTTGACACCTACAATTGTGCAAGATGATGTAGTTGCAACTATCTTAAACAAGTATAGAGAAGTAATTATTGGTAATGAAATTTATGTATTTAGAGCCAATAACTTAATGATGAAGGCTTCTGTGGCTGATATCAGAGAAGTTGTTCAATTAAGAAACGGACTAGAAGGTGTTGATTTGGGGAAATTTACATTTGAAGGTTCAAGTAAAACTCCAACAGGAATGAGAGGAGGAGAAGGTAATCCTGAAGGTGGAGAATGTCGTGCTGATTTTCAAGTTGAAGTTAATAGAGCTCAAAATACAGTTCACGTTACATGGACTGGATCAGTTTCGCCTACTCAATCGGTTACTTATGATTGGGGTGATAACTCTCCTGCTCAAACCTTCTCAACTACCAGTGCTAATGTACATGCAACACATTCATATCCTACTTCAGGGCTTTATATCATTAAAGCAACGGTTAGTGATGCAACACCAGGTTCTACTTGTACTAGTAACAAAACCTACACAATTGATTTAACTCCTTTTTGTACAGTTTTGTTTAGAAGTAATGTAGCACCAGGAGGCATTGTTAGCTTTCAGCCTCATAGTTTGGTACTATCGAATGGTGCTACAAAAACTCAATGGGAATGGGATTTTGGTGATGGTAATACAAAAATTGTTACTGGTCAAAATGGAGCAGTTAGCCACACTTATGGTTGTGAAGGTACTTATAAGGTAATTTTAAAACTAATCACTTCTGACCAGAATTGTACACCACAAATTTCTAATGATGTAAAAGTAGATAATGTCATTTGTTTTGATTCTGATTACAAATATACTAGTGGAACAAGATTTGAATATGATCCAGGTAATTTTGGAATAAAATATTATACTTGGCTTAGTAATTGGCTTGATTTCACACAACCATTAAAGTGTGATAGAGTAAAAGCTAAGATGAAACATTACAGAATTAAAAGTAATGGTAGATGGATCAGAAATAGAAAACCTTTGAAAATAGTACTTTCTAAACTGGTACACGGAGCAGGAGCTACAGGTTGTGCAGGTGAATATCCTAAACCTTTAGGTCATACCGATAGTAGAATTGGAAACAGAATACTAGCCGTTCAAAAAATGAACGAAATAATAGGGGCAAAAAGGAAGCATCCTTATCAAGTAGACTACTATGTAAATGGAGTTTTAGTTGTGACTAAAACATCAGATGACGCAGGATGTTAGAGTTTTGTAAATAGATAAATTAATATCTATTTATTGAATAAAAATTAAGCATTAGTAACAGGAGGAGATAAATTAATCATTCATAAATGATCAATTTATCTCCTCCTTTTTTGTTTAGGCTTTAGTTGATATTTAACACAATTTTCCCTGTGTTTTTATTAGCTTCCATATAACGATGTGCGTCACTCACTTCTTTCCAATCCATTACAGAATCGATAACAGGATGTATTTTTCCGGTTGCAAATTCATTCCAAAATTCACTTTTAAATGCTTGAACCAAAGCTATTTTATACTCTAAACTTCTTGCCCTCAAGGTACTTCCTTTGATATGAATTCTTTTTCGTAAAATATTTAACAAATTGATTTCTTGAACTTTCCAACCGCCCATCAATGCCAACATGACCATTCTTCCATCCATTGCCATCGAGTTAATGTTTTTCTGAAAATAAGGCGCAGCTAAAAAATCTATAATTACATTAACACCTAATCCTGCGGTCTTTTCTGATATAACTTGTTCAAAATTTTCCGTTTTGTAATCAATCGCATGATGCGCACCCAAATTAGCGCAAGCTGCATGTTTCCCTTTCGATGCGGTTATAAAAATTTCAGCCTGTTTGGCTTTTGCCAATTGAATCGCCGCAGTTCCTACGCCACTTGCTCCAGCATGAATCAAGACTTTTTCATTATTTTGTAAATCCGATAATAAAAATAAGGCTTGAAAGGCAGTCAAAAATACTTCAGGAATCGCCGCAGCTTCTTGAAATGTTAAATTCGAAGGAATTGATAAAGCAATATCTTCGTGTATCGTTACATATTCGGCATAACCACCACCAGCCAATAAGCCACAAACTCTATCTCCAATCTTCCATTTAGTTACTTTATTGCCAATTGCTGTAATTTCTCCAGCCATCTCTAAACCCAAAATTGGACTTGCCCCTTTTGGAGGTGCATAACCGCCTTTTCGTTGAAGGGTATCCGCTCGGTTGAGTGCTGTCGCTTTGACACGAACCAAGATTTCATGATCGGATGGTTCGGGCGTTAGCCAATCTCCGATCATTAATTGTTCTGCTCCTCCAAATGATTTTATAATGACTGCTTTCATATTATAGCTGTATTTTTTTAATAAATTATTTTATCCAAAATGGCTCCTGGAAATTTTGCGCCTTTCCAATTCGCTCCTCGGAAATCAGCGCCTGTAAGATCACAATTTTCAAAGTCTACTCCTTTCAAATTCGCATTCATAAAACTAACCCCTCGCAAATTAGCTCGTGAAAAATCACAATATTCCAAATTGGCATCTGCAAAAATAGCTTTTTCTAGCATAGCATCTGTAAAAAGAGAATACCTCAAATCTGCTTCACTAAAATCTTGATATTTGCCATATAAAGCGCAAAAATTGGTAAAAGGAAGTAATAAACCAATCGTATCTAAACTAGAATCAGATAGTCGTTTTTGTTCAAAATTAGCTTGTTGCCCCTCGCTAGATTTTGCCCCAGTATAAACGCCGAAGATTAGACCCGAAACATGAAACGTTTTCCATCGACCACCAGCACCTCCTGTACTCAGAAAATGATGATGTTTTTCTACAATTTCATCCAATTGAGTAGGAGTGTAGCGTATTGCTTTTTCGGCATTCTGTTGCATATTAGCGGTTTTCAAACTAGAGGTGCTTCCGCCGACTTCATTCGATTGTGGGAAAAAATGATGCAAAGCCATTAGATCAATATTCCAAACTGATTGCCATTGCGCAGGTTTTAAGCGATCCAAACTATTAAAAAAAGTACTTCTCGCTTGAATCGAGCCATGAGAAGCTATTAAGAAGGACAAATAAGTCACTAAATCTGTTGATTGTGCTGGAGATTGTAGGTAAAGTTGCCATTGATAATTAGAAAGAAAGGGCTTTATTCTAATTTGTTCTTCTAATGAAAAAGCATCAAAAACAAGAGTATCTAAAGAGGAAGTATCAAAAAGAGCCTCTAAAGAAGGAATTTTGATTGTACTATAAAGATGTCTTTGTGACATTGATTTTGGAGTATATTCCAATTTAAATTTCCAACCTAACTCTAAACCGTTGCAAATTGAAAAAAAATCTTTAAAATCAGTCGATATTTTGTGACCGATTTTTTCTTCAATGGTCTTAATAATAGTTTGTGATACAGGAGGAAATATATTAAAATATTCAACAATTACCTTAGGATGAGCTTCTAAGAAACGAACCATTTCGCGAAATACGGATAGATAATTTTTCATATTTAAAAATGATTGAATACTAAAATAATGTTTTGTAATTATATATTTTTCCCAATTATTGTGACACAATTTTTTTAAACTTTTGCAATATTAAAGTCATTACTTAGTCGCCTTTCAATATTTTATGTTATGATTTAGTTTTATATGAAAAATATAAATATTTTTGTTAGGCAACCATATATTAACTGAATGAAGACTATAAATTTAAGCAAAAGAAAAAATAAATTCTAACTCCTAAACAAAACTGCAAGTTACCAATTTAAATACATACAATAATTATATACAAAAAAGATTATTCAAAAGGGTTATGAAAAAAAAACAGGGGAATAAAAGAGCAAACATTCAGTCAATTACTTACAAAGCTATTCAAACTGGATTATTTATTGGCTGTTTTGTGGCATTTATGACGCAAAACTTATTCGCGCAAACTGCCAGTAGTGAAAAAGCTAATACAGTTATTACGGGCGTTTTTAAAGGCGATTTAAGAAAAACAATTCGACTTACCGTAGATCGTTCTTATATCAATAGCGATGTCAAAACGCTTGAAGTGCCAATCAAGAATGATTCTTTTCGATTTGAGTTTTATTTAGATGTAGCACAAAAAGTGACACTTAAATACCTAAGAAATACAGGAGATGTTTATATAGAGCCAGGAGATCATTTGCATATTGATGGACAGGCAAATAGTTTTTATTATTCTTTTAAGTTTAGTGGAAATAGCGCTGCCAACAATGAATTCCTAAGGAAATTTGCACAAAAACATCCTATTCATTATAATAAATATAAGTTTTTTACTTACAAAAAAGGAATTATTTGGTATAAAGTCCATAGGGATTTAGATGCCGAAATGAGAAAATATGGTCCAGAAGATTATAAAACAATCATTGATAATAAAAGAGATGAAATGTTTATCACTTTTAATACTTTTGATGAAGATTATGACAAACTGACTAGCGGATTTAAGTTGTATATGAGAGCGGAAATCGACTATTATTGGGCATATAATTTATTGGCTTATGGTTATGCTTTTGGTTTATATCATAAGATTGATTTTCAGGATTTCTTTGGCTTTATGTATGAAGTCCAATTGGTAAATAATGATGCTTTAGGTAGTCAATATTATCGAGATTTTTTAGTTGGTGCGATTAATTATTATTGTGAAGGGCATAAAAAAATTCCAGATCCTAATGATAAAATCGAAGATCAGATTCTAAAGCAATATGAATATGGCAAAAAAGAATTAAGTGGAAAATCTAAAGCTTTTTACCTTACTGAAATGCTTAAAATGGCATTTGCTAAACAGGCAATTAGCAAAATGATGGATACTTATAATGCATTTTTTGTGGAAAATAAATATCCAGAATTTAATCGAAAAATTAGATAAACAAAGAAATTGAATTAAGGGGAAATAATATGCGGATTAGGAAAAATTCCTAGTTCGCATTTTTTATTTCCCTTTTCCTAAGTACAGTATAATAAGTAGCCGCCGTACAAGTCTATTATATAAATAAGGCACTAGCCACACCATCCGCCATTAATTTTCCTTGCTTACTCAGCATATAATGTGTTTCATTTTGCAAAGCTATTCCATTGTCTAAAAATGGTTGAATCGTTTTCAAAAAGCTCTTTTTATACCTTGCACCAAATGCTTCAATTCGCGCTAAATCCATGCCCCAAATCGTCCGAAGTCCAGTCATGACATATTCATTATACAAATCATCGGTGCTTAAATGCTCGATTTCAAAAGGAATTTGATCGGAATTAATCGCCTTGATATATTTCATATTATGAGCAATATTCCATTGTCGAGATTGTCCATTAAAGGAATGTGCGGAAGGGCCAAGTCCTAAATACGACACGCCTTTCCAATAGTTAGAATTGTGTTTTGCGTAGTGGTCTGGTTGGGCAAAATTGGAAATTTCATAATGATCAAAGCCGTTTTTTTCCATTTCTGCGATTAATATTTCAAATTGCTGTGCAGATTGTTCTTCATCTACGGGGGGCATTTTTTTCTTTTTTACAAAATGATCTAACGCAGTATTCGGCTCGACAGTGAGCGCATAACAGGAAACATGAGGAACACCTAAATCAAAAGTTGTTTGAATATTTTCGTGCCAACGATCATTATTCATTGTAGGTGTGCCGTAAATTAAATCAACCGTGATATTACTAAAACCGTTATCTTGAGCATATTTAACACACTTTTGAGCTTCTTCGGCATTGTGTGCGCGATTCATATATTTCAAATCCACATCATGAAAAGACTGAATACCAATGCTGAATCGATTGATTGGCGTGCTGGCAAAATCTTTTATTTTACTTGGCGTTAAATCATCAGGATTAGCTTCGAGTGTGATTTCTACATCTTTTTCAATGGTATAAAATTGGGCTAATTTTGAAAAAATACGTTTAATTTCGTCCGCTGTAAGCAAAGAAGGTGTTCCGCCGCCAAAATAGATACTCTTAATCGTTTGACTAGAAAGGTAGTTTTTCTGGAGTTCGATTTCATGCAAAATGGCATTCAGCACCTCATCTTTGTACTTCATGGAAGTCGAAAAATGAAAATTGCAGTAATGACAGGCTTGTTTACAAAACGGAATATGTATATAAATCATTTTTTTAATTGATCGTTGATAATGGAGAATTGATAATGAAGGAGTTAGCGCAGTTTTTTATAAATAATATTCGTCGGACATTTTTTAAAAAAATGATAGGGTTTTCTATTGTATTAATCCTATTATTTTCTAGCAATATTGTCTCTGCTCAACTTCAACTTCAAGTCATTCCTACGGACAAAGATACGACCTTTATTAACAAACATTTCGTTTATCAGCGTCAGCATACTACAAAATTTAGTTTAACTGAAAATATTAAAACCGCTCTCGCGGAATTGCAACAAAAAGGCTATTGGAGCGCATCAATTGATAGTTTAGCAGCAAAGGATAGTGTGTATTCTGCGTTTTTATACGTTGGAGATCTGATTGAATGGGCGGTTATTGATAATGGAAATATTGAGGAAGATGCATTAGATGCCGCTGGTTTTAATCCACGTTTTTATAAAAATAAGGCACTAAAACTTGATAAAATTAATACCCTCAAACAACAATTATTAATCTATGCTGAAAATAATGGCTATCCATTTGCACGGGTTTGGTTAGATGAAATTTCCATAGAAAATGGAAAAATTAGTGCCAAATTATTTTGGAATAAACAACGTTTTATCACTTTTGATGAAATTGATATCGAAGGAAATGCCAATATTTCTAAACAATATTTAGCTAATTTCTTAGGTATAAAAAAAGGCGAGCCATACAATGAAAGCTTATTGAAATCAGCTAGAGCACGGCTTAGAACTATTCCTTTTCTAAAAGAAAAACGCGGTTTATCTGCTATTTTTACAGGCAATGAGGCTAAAATTACGTTGTTTTTGGAAAAGCGAAACGCTAGTCGATTTGATTTATTAGTTGGTTTTTTGCCTGCGAATGAATTTACAGGACGACCATTAATAACAGGAAGTTTTCAAGGTGTGCTGTATAATCCGTTCGGAACAGGAAAAATGATCGGTGTGGATTGGCAAAGGTTGAAAGCCGAAACATCGCGGCTTCAAGTTCACTTTGAATATCCTTACGTCTTGCCTTTGCCTTTTGGATTTGAGGGAAAAATGGATATTTATCGAAGGGATTCAACGCTTCAAGATACTAAATTTGATGTTGGTGTTCAATATTTATTTCAAGGGAATAATTATTTCAAAGTCTTCTGGAAGAGTACTGCCAATAATATTTTGAATATTAACGAAGCTCAAATCATCCAAAATAGGAAACTTCCTGCCAATTTAGATATTCTAAATACTGCGCTTGGCGTGGCTTATTCTTACCAAAACCTGAATAATCGGATCAATCCGACAAAGGGTTTTTCAGTGCAAATACAAAGCGGTGCAGGAATTAAACAAATCCGCCAAAATGCTGCGATTGCCAGTTTGAAAGACAATAATCAGCCTGATTTTGATTTTACTACCTTATATGATAGT
>CAKZLL010000243.1 GCA_937125475.1 uncultured Saprospiraceae bacterium
CAATACTCATTCCGATTTGTTCACAGGCTTGACAGGTTGTTCGGCTACTTCTTTAGATGACTTATACTCTTTCAATTTGACCATCAATACACCTGCCATACCTATCATTACAGGTGATGATTTTTGTGAAGGAGGAAACAGCAGCTTGTCCCTCAATAATGCTTACGATCAATACAATTGGAGTAATGGTGGTACAGGTCCAACTATCAATGTGAATGTAGATGGAACTTATACCGTCACAGTTACTGACGGTAATAATTGTATCATGACTGATAATATTACTATCGGTCAACCGCTTCAACTCACGACAACAATCGCTGCTAATCCTGTTCTTTGTCATAGTGAAAATACGGGAGATGCAACAGTTTCGCCAATTGGAGGCACAATGCCTTACACATATGAATGGAATAGTAATCCAATACAAAATACGCCTTTTGCTTCACAATTACCAACGGGACAATACTTTGTTACTGTGACAGATGGCAATAATTGTACAACGATCGATTCTGTTATTGTTACCGAACCTGATACGCTTTCTATTGTCTTGGATAGTATCAATGTGAGGTGCTTTGGTTTCAATGATGGCAAAGCGTGGGCAACAGTCGTTGGCGGTGTTCAACCACTTCAATATACTTGGAATGCAGGCGCTACGCCTAATACTGATACATTAAGCCAAGTTCCAATTGGTACGTATCTTTTTGAAGTGCAAGATGCTAATAACTGCGTCGCTTCCGCTTCGATTACATTGATGCAGCCCGATACATTAACAAATACTTTTGCAACCGATTCAGTGAAATGTTTTGGTGGTAATGATGGCTCAATCACTTCAACCATCCTTGGAGGAATGGGCAATTATACTTATAAATGGTCAAATCCAGCTTTAAATTCCAATCTTAATTCATCCTTAATAGCTGGCGTTTATACGCTTTCTATAACCGATGAAAATAATTGTACAACCATAGATTCTATCGAAGTTTATGAACCGCTTCCTTTAGATATACAGCTTTCACAACAACCACCGACTTGCTATAACGGCACTAATGGTTCGGCTGCTGTAATTGCTAGTGGAGGAGTTTTCCCTTATACTTATCTTTGGAATACTACTGAAACGACTGACACTATTTTCAATCTTTCGGGCAATACTATTTATACTGTTACTGCTACGGATTATAACGATTGTAGTATTACCAAAAGCATAACCGTCGTTAATCCAGATACATTAATTCTCATGATGTTAAGCACCGATGAAGCATGTCAAAGCGGTGGAAATGGTACAACAACCGCACAATTAACTGGTGGTTTTATGCCTTATTCTTATGCTTGGGATGCGAATACCAATAATCAAACGACCGAAACAGCTACTAATTTAGCCACGGGAAGTTATTCCGTAACGGTCAATGATGCTTTGGGTTGTCAAGCAACAGGAACAATTAATGTGGCATTAGCTTCTGGAATTACCTTGACTTCCACCATTGAAGACGTGCTTTGTAAAGGCGATGCAACAGGAACAGCCAAAATTGACGCAGTTGGTGGATCGGGCATTTATAATTACAATTGGGATGCTAACACCAGTAGCCAAATCACTCAAACCGCTATTCAATTGACATCAGGTACTTATGCTGTAACGGTAACAGATACTTTGGGTTGTCGAGAAATCACCACGATTTTCATAGATGAACCAGATCGCTTTTTAGACTTCTCTATTGATTCGGTCAAAGATGTGAGTTGTTTTGGAGATCAAGATGGATTTATTCGAGTGCAAGGTGTTGGAGGTATTCCGCGATATGAATTTAGTTTGAATAATGGTGATTTCAAAAACACGCGTGCTTGGTTTGGGCTAAAGCCAGATTTATATTCCATCGCTATAAAAGACGCACATGATTGTATTTTATCGGATACCATTCGCATTGAAGAACCGCCATTATTCAGCCTTGATTTAGGCGATGATGTCTTTATTGCACCTGATGATACCTTTACTATTCAGCCGACTTTTGAGAATGGCGTTTCGCCTTTAACGATGGTTTGGCAGCCTGCGGATAGTGCTTACATGAGTTGTACGGATTGTCCAAATCCAACTTGGATTGGTTTACAAAATTCGACTTTTTATCAACTCATTGCCACAGATGCAAGCGGTTGTGTAGCGCAAGATAATATTTTAATTAGCATTAATAAAGAACTAAAAATCTATGTTCCGACGGGTTTTGCACCGAATAACAATGGATTAAATGAAACTTTATTTATACAAGGAAATCCAGCTATTAAGGTATTGAATTTTAGCGTATTTGATCGCTGGGGAGAATTGGTTTTTGAAAGTAAAGATGTACTAGCAAATGATCCTAGTTATGGTTGGGATGGAACATTCAAAGGAAAACCAATGAATACTGGCGTTTATGGTTGGATTGCAAAAGTTGAATTTCCAGACGGAACACAAGCCGCATTTAGTGGAAATGTGACTTTGGTACGATAAAATAGAGCCTTGCAATAAGCTTAGTATCGAAACTAAATTTATTGCAAGGCTTAATATAACTAGTGGTTTAGATAAAGGAATTTAGAAACAAAAATTATTGAATAATAACTTTCTTAGTCACTTGACCTTCATTTGTAATCCATTGAACAAGGATCATTCCTTTAGGTAAATAACCTGCATCCAATTGAGTAGTCCCATCAAAAGGAGCTAAGTTTTGCTCTCTTAACAACCTACCTTGAATATCAAAAAATCGAACTGTACTTTGATCTCTACTTGCTCCTTCTAAATAAAGAACATCTCTCGTTGGATTTGGAAATAACTTCATTGAAAGAGAAACTACATCTGGTTCTTCTGTATTGACAGGGCTATCTGGGAATTGTTCTTTATCCCAAACCACAAATTGTCCCATCATCCCTCTATCTTCATGAGGTAAAATATGACAGTGATACATATAAGTATTTTGTGGTGAAATCTCCGTACCAAAATCATCAAAAGTAGCAGTGAAGGTCAATTTCCAATTAGGTAATACTAGTACATTATCCTTTGGTCCTTTGAATATATGATTATAATTACCAGGATTAGCTCTATTATAAATTGTACCTGTAACTTTATCCTGAATTTCTACAACATTAAAATGAATGTCATGAATATGGAATGGATGAGCATGAGGCGTAGTATTATCAATGATCCATTTTTCAGTACTATCTAATAAAACAACATCATCAACTCTCATCATATCCATTAAGGCACTATCAATGTTATATAAATTATAATCAGCCATCATTCCCGTATTACAACTATCTAGTGTGAATACATCTTTTCTAAATACTTTGGTACGAGTATTAGATACTTTATCCAAATCTAATGATTCTAATGGACGTAATGCACGAGGCAAAACAAGTGGAGAAGGCGGAATACCAAAGAATTGATTAACAACGATTTTTAATAATACTCTATCCTTAGCAAAACCTTCAGTTGTTGCACTATCTCCTATTACGCCAGCAGGCATATCACTTACTTTATTGTAAATAAAAAGAGTATCACCGTGATTATATTGACTAAAATCATATAAAATTTCAGTTCGTTCTCCTGGAGCGATTAATATTTCATTCATCGCATAAGTAGAATCAGTATAACCAGCATCAGTTGCTAGTAAGTGAAACCCATCAGGATTAAAATCTCTCTGTCCTATACCTAAATTGAAAGAAAACTTGGCATCTCCATTCAATATACGTAACCTTACTAAAGATTTTGGGACTTGTAAATAAGGATCTATACGACCGTTGACGATATACTCGTAATCTTTTTTGTACCCTGGTTCACCACAAGCAGGGTCAAATCTTGCTCTAATACTGACAACACCGTTATTATTATCAAACTTTTTGGTTTGAAAAATAAGCGGAAAATCATTTGTTCCATAATTAGCCGGTAACGAATCATGTAAAACGTGTAAAATAGAATCTAATGGCGTTGAAATATTATCACCTGTTGGATCATCAACATATAGCATTCCAGATAATCCCATTTGAACATGTTCGTAAGTTACATCCATACCATGAGGATGATACCACATTGTAGCCGACTCATCTTTTACTTGAATACGATTAGTCCAAGTCTCTCCAGGTTGAATTCTTTGATGAGGTCCACCATCTGCTTGTACAGGTACATGAGCACCATGCCAATGCGTGGTAGTGAAATTAGCTGTATTATTGGTCACACTCAAATCTACACTGTCTTTATAATGCCAACGAATAGTTGGCCCTAATACACTATGTGACCAAGGAGTATGAACAGCATTATACGCTAAAGTCGCTACGAATGTATTAGTTACAGCTCCGAGTCGACTAGGGTTAAAATTATGTATCGTTGGATCAATCCTCAAGCGAAGTGGAGTATTCTCATCAACATCTATCTGTTGAGGTATAAAAATTGAATTAACAAACCAAGTTGTTGTATCCTGACCAGACGAGTTAGAAACACCTATGGTCAAACATAGAAATAATGTAGCAAAACATTTAGTTAAAAAAATCTTCATAAGATATGAATAGTTTAAATTAGAGTTTACTCAAAAATTTAGTTACTCTAAGGTTAATAATATGTAGTATTCAACTACTATAAAATTCAAAAAAATTATGCGCAAAGGACTTTATTGATCTGCCCTTTGTAGTATATCTCTTAAAGACTAAATATATCATACCCTCTTTTTAACTTTTTTTAAAAAAAATATTTATGCTGGTCCGCTT
>CAKZLL010000244.1 GCA_937125475.1 uncultured Saprospiraceae bacterium
AGAACGGAGCTTCAAACTTCGGGCGCAACTTTGGGAATGGGAGATGTACTCACCTATATCTTGCACGACAGCCCAAGTACAACTTTGGGACAGGTTTTGGCAGAGGACGAACTCGGACGTTTTGATGCAATGGATGCAGGGACGACTTTGACCCGCTACTATGTATCGGCAGTTGTAGGACCTGATGCAGACAACAATGGCACACCTGATGTCGAAGATGCTTGTACGACGATTGCACCTGGTACACCTGTTCGATTCTTGAACCCAATTACCTCCACTATTTCTTATGATGCCAGTACAACACCCAACAATGTGGATGCTACCGTTACCATTATGCGCGGTGCTTCGGAATTGGATGGCTCTTCTTATAGTGTCATACTTTCTTCTGGCACGGCACTTGATGCGCTACACGATACACCTTTCACTGTGGAGGATTTGGCAAATGGAACTGAGCTTGAATTGGAGGTAACAGATGCAAACAGTTGTTCCAATGCGTTCGACTCCACCGCCATTGAAGGAAGTGAAGTTTTGGCGGCATCTTTTGTCATCAAACCTGTCCCTGCAAAGGATTTCCTTCAATTGACTTTCAATGCCACAAGTGCTGCAAATGCGAATGTGCATATTTACAGTGTGGATGGTCAGTTGATTTTGAATGCTTCACATCAAGGTCGATTGGGCGAAAACCAAATGGAATTGAACCTTCAATCTTTGCCTACGGGAATGTACTTCTTGTCCTTGAATTATTTCCGACCCTACTTCTGGTATTTGTTTAATTGCTTGTCCTTCTATAAATTTAGGATTATCTGTTGGCTGGTAAACCACATCTAATTTTAGCCCATAATTTGTGATGATTTTTCTTGCAGCTGTTTCTGTAAGCCCTATAATATTCGGAACCGTATTTTTTGATTTTATACTGGTTGTATTCGGAACAATATCAATACTTATATCACTAATTGCAGCGGCATTAATATCTTTCGCAGATTCAAAATCAACCAAACCAAATAAAGTGCCTTGAGGTCCTTTTTCTACCGTAGCTTTTAAGTTTAATGAAATGTTTGCCATTTTGAATCTAGAGTTGTCCATTTCTGCATCAGCAATTGCAATATCATTTATAATACTACTATATACTTTTTTAGCATCTAATTTATTCGGATTCTCAGCATCAACATAACTTTGTATTTCGGTTACTTTGGTTTCTAGTTTAGAAATTTCAATTTCTTTTACCGCTGTGTTTTGAGTAAGTGTAGCTATTTCATTGTTTTTTTCAGAAACAAGTTGTTGTGATATTTTTACTTTTTCAACTAAATCATCAATAGAGTTTTGTTGTGTTTGTAAATCGTTTTTTGTTTTTTTAACTTCTAAAAAAATCGATTGTTTTTCTTTTATAAGTTCATTTTGAGTTTTTTGTAAATCCTTAATAGTGTTTGTTTTTTCTAATAGGACTTTTTTAAGTTTATCAGTTTTAGAAGTATCATTTTTTAATATTGATATTTCTTTTTTTAACATTTCTATTTCTTGACTTTTCTCAGTTAAATTGTATTGTATTATCGCTGTTTTTTCTTCGTAATTAGCAACTAATTTTTCTAATTCTTTAACACGAATAGTAAGTTCATCTTTAGTTACTTCAGAAGATTTTAAAATTTCAATTTCTTCTTGTAAATCAATCAATTTTTCGTTTTGGTTATTTAATTTTTTTAAAAGAGATTCAATTTCATTGGTTTTATCCTCTAACGTTTTTATTAGTAGCTTAACTTCTGGAGAAGTATCATCTTTATGAGCGTTATTTAGCTGTTCTTTTAAATCTGCAATTTCATTAAGACTATTATCTAAAGATTGCTTTAATAATGACTCAGTTTCTTCATGTTCATTTAAATGTTCGTGAAGTTTTTTAAGTTGACTATCATGTTTTTCATTAACCTTTTTAAGGTCGGTTTCTTGCTGCTTTGTTAAGGTGTTTAGTTTTCTGTTTTCTTCTTCTAATATTAAAAAATCTTTTTGAAAACCATATAAATAAATAGGAGAGGCAATAATTATTGAATTATTTTTTTTGATAAATAAAGATTCATCTAAAAGCCAAAGTTTCTGAAAATCAATAGCGATTTGTAAACTATCCTCATCAAAGAAGATAGCTGGAGCTTCAGAAATAATTAAAGTTTTTTTCTGGTTAGATTTTACAATTCTAAACATTGGTAAACTTCCTTCGCTCATGCAATCTCGTACAAGTCTAGTAATCAATTCCTCTTTAGCAAGTCGAACAGGAATTTCATATGTATGAGATAATAATCCTTTTTTTGTTTCAATCCTCGTAACAAGTTTTCTCCAAGTTTTGTTTTCAATATCTAAAAACTCTATATCTAAAGTATAAGCTTTTAAAGCAGTATTATTAGCTGCTATTAAGTCGCATTTAAAAAGTAAAGAGCGGTATTTTGTAGCCATAATTAGTGTTTTTGAATTGATATTTTAGTAAAAACAGTTCCCACATTAATATCAATTTGTATGGTGTTTTTAGCATTATAATCTGTTGTGTCTATTTGAATTGTATTTACAGCAATTCCGTTAATATCTGTAATAACTTCTCCTTGTTTTACAAAGTTTGTATTGTGATTTCAAACGCTGTTTGTCTTTAATAAAATGGTTTTATCTCTGTTGTAATTAAATTCTACTAAAGCACCCGGAATTTTCTCACCAGCAGAATTAAAAATAGCAACTTCAATATCGTAAATATTAGAAGTATTGGTTTGTTTAGGAATTGCTTCAATAATTAATTGAGGTAAACCATCATTAGGGGCAATAGCAACAAAACGACCAGAAATACTGCTGGTTATTTTATCGGATTCAGTAGCGCTAGTTGTTTTATTTACTGGACGATAAGTCATCATAGGAGCTGGTGAATACGGCATTTCCGCCATTGAATATTTACCATAACCTTTACTTTGATTATAAGTTCCATCGGTTGTAGAGGATGTTTCTAATTCGGTTTCTACCTGTAAGGTAAAATCTAAATATGGCAAGGTATATAAAGTATTCGGACGTCCATATTCATCAGGAACCTTTAATGTGGCAAGTGACGGTCAAATCGTGATGACGTACGCCACCGCGATGGATCAAGCGAATATCGGTGTCGTGGGCCGACGCGGCGGGGATGTAACGCAAATTACGGATATCAATGGTGATTTGCTTGATCATAGAAAGCTCGGCACTGTGGAAGAGGTTTGGTATAAATCAAGTCATGATGGCCTTGATATTCAAGGATGGCTTGTTAAACCAGCGGATTTTG
>CAKZLL010000245.1 GCA_937125475.1 uncultured Saprospiraceae bacterium
TAATAAATAAGTTGATCGAACAAGTCTAATGAGCCTGATTTATTCAAAAGGAATTAAATCAGGCTCTAAAAATTCTGTTTTGGCTTTCGCCAAATTAAAAATATCAAAGCTATAATGAGTTCTTATTAAACCTTTGAAGTTATTCTTCAATTCTGGAAACTCAACGATAAAATCTTTGAAATTATCAGCTTTGGATTGAAGCATAAAATGATAAACGGCTTTCATTGCTGCAATCGTTACAGTTCTATTATATTTATCCTCAGCTCCAACAAATTTAACAAATCTTTGTAATTGCCTTTGTATCTCTTTCTCTCCTTTTTCAATTCCATGTTCATCAATATTAATCCATGCTAATCTCAAATGAGCTTCATGACTAAAATCAGTAGGATTTAATTCACAGTTAATGAATTGTTGTACAAATTGAGCGTCAGTTAAATTGAAGTGCTTTTCCATTATGCTATTTTTAATTATTAGACTTATACTGTGGCTATTAATAATAACGAAAAATCACATCAATTACAAACCAAGAAACTTGATAAAATAATATTTTAATGTGCCATTCCTTCCTTTATCAAATTCATTAAATCATTGGCAGTCAGTCTATTACTTGTATTACTACCAGATAATAAACTATCCGCTAAATCACGTTTTTGATCATGCAATTTGACAATTTTTTCTTCAATTGTACCTTGCGTCACTAAACGATAAATCGTCACAGGGCGTTTTTGTCCAATTCGATGCGCCCTATCCGAAGCTTGATCTTCTACCGCTGGATTCCACCAAGGATCCATATGAATGACATAATCCGCAGCAGTCAAATTAAGACCAACACCTCCAGCTTTTAAACTAATCAAAAACACATCGCCCGTTCCATTTTGAAAAGCATCAATCGCGATTTGGCGTTTTTTCTGTGATGTACTACCATCTAAATATTGATAGCTAATATCCTTTTTAACAAGGTTCTTTTCTAAGATTTTCAGGTGCTGCACAAACTGACTAAACACCAATACTTTATGCCCATTTTCGAGTAATTCGGCTATTGTACTATTAAATAATTCAAGTTTAGAACTTTTAATAGTACTATTTTTAGTCACTAATTGAGGATTACAACACGCTTGACGCAAACGCATAATTTCCGCTAAGATTTTCAAATGACTATCTCCTCCGCCTCCTGGTGGTACATCCTTGAGTTTTTCGAGAGCCGTTTGGCGCAAAGCCTCATAAAATGCCTTCTCTTGTGGAGATAAATCAACTGCAAGCACGATTTCAGTCTTTTCAGGTAATTCTAATAATACCTCACTTTTGCGACGACGCAAGATAAACGGACGAATCAATTTTTTCAGTTGTTCACGTCTCATCTCATCGCCATATTTTTCAATCGGACCTGCAAAACGATTTTTAAATCGATTCAATGAGCCTAATAATCCTGGATTAATAAAACGGAATAAATTCCATAATTCCCCCAAATGATTTTCGATAGGCGTTCCCGTTGTCAATACTTTGAAATCTGAATTCAACGACATTGCCGCTTTTGAACGCTTCGCGCTACGGTTTTTAATGGCTTGTGCTTCATCCAATACGATTGTCGAAAATTGGATTTTAGAAAATGCCTCTTCCTCCGTTTGCATCAAACCATAACTGGTAATCAGCATATCATAAGGCTTTAAATTATCCAAAATTTCTTGACGATTGCCATCTCCAAATTGCATCGGGTTCATCATCGGCGTGAATTTCATCGCTTCTCGTTCCCAATTAATTCGCACAGAAGCAGGACAAACGATCAAGGTCGGACCAGTAGTAGCGCGAGTTAAAATAGCGGCTAATGCTTGAACCGTTTTTCCGAGTCCCATATCATCCGCCAAACAAGCACCTACGCCCCAATTTGACAATTTCATCAACCATTTATAGCCTTCTTGCTGATATTCTCGAAGTTCGGCTTTGAAAGAAGCAGGCAATTGAGCTTCTTGTTTCTCTGCGTCTTTCAATCGTTTGAGTTGAGCGTGCCATGCTGCATCGGTTTCAATTTCACTCGCTTCATCTGCCAATCCTTCTACCGCAAAAGCAGCTAAAGGATGAAAGCGAAAACCGTCTTCTGTTGGATCAGAATAAGCTTCGAGTGCTTTGAGTTGTGTTTTAAAACGTTGAGTGAGTGCTAAGAAATCGCCATTTTTTAATTGAATAAAACGCGATTCCGTTTTTTTCATCATATCGAGTACTTCTTTCATACTCAAGACCAAATCCTCTCCAACTGTTAACGTACCACTAGCCTCAAACCAATCTGTCGAGCCTTTAATACTCATCGTCAATTCATCAAAAGAAACCGTTCCTCTTAATTTTAACCGTTCGCCTTTAGGCCATTCAATGATAATTTTCTCTTCGCCTTTGAGCGGATTAAGTTCCGAAAGGATTTCTAAACATTCTTCTGGCGAGGCAAATTCCCAAATTTTATTGAAATTATCAGGCGTTCCAAGTGAAGGGCAATTCGTTAAAACTTCGCTAGCTGCTCTTTTTTCTTCTTCAAGATCGCGTTCCGTTTGTAATCGTTCGCCTTCAATTTCAGTTAAAATGACCGTTCCGCCATCACTCGGTTTAAAATAAGGCGGGTGTAAACCGAACGGTTTAACGTACATTTCCAACTGAAAACCATCTCCAATCGGTAAAAGGTGAACATGTATTTTTGAATT
>CAKZLL010000246.1 GCA_937125475.1 uncultured Saprospiraceae bacterium
GAACTCGAAACGGGAACCTCAACTAACACTTACGGTTTTTATTCGATGAAAGTACCTGTTAATAAAGAGATTACGATTCAATATACTTACACAGGTTATCAGACAGAGGAGAAAAAAATGACCTTTACTAAAGACACCAAAATTGATTTGGAATTAGGATTTGGTCAAAAAACGGAAGAACTTGTTATTTCATCAGAATCAAATAAAGAAGAGCTGAATAATACTCAAATGAGTGTTACAAAATTGTCGATCAAAGAGGCTAAAAAATTGCCTGCGCTTTTTGGTGAGGTTGATATTATCAAAACCTTACAGCTGAAACCAGGGGTTCAATCTGGTGGTGAAGGAACGTCGGGCTTGTTGGTTCGAGGTGGAGGCGTAGACCAGAATTTGTTCGTTTTGGATGAAGCGACAGTTTATAATGCGTCTCACTTATTTGGTTTTTTCAGTACGTTCAACTCTGATGCGGTCAAAGATGTGGAATTATACAAAGGTGGTTTTCCTGCACAATAGGGCGGTCGATTGTCTTCTGTGATTGATGTTCGCTTGAAAGATGGAAATCGCAAGAAATTTTCTGGAACAGGTGGTTTAGGATTAGTAGCTTCTCGTTTGACCTTAGAAGGCCCAATTGTAGAGGATAAAGGCTCATTTATTGTATCTGGTCGCCGAACTTATGTCGATGTAATTACGCGTCAAGTCAATAGAGCAAATGAAGGGAATGAGAATTATAATCCGATTCCAGATTATTATTTTTATGATTTGAATATGAAAGCCAACTATGATTTGGGTGAAAATGACCGTATATTTTTGAGTGGTTATTTAGGTCGAGATTTCTTTACTTTCGGAAATGGAGATTTTAATGTAAATTTTGATTGGGGGAATACAACGACTACGGCACGTTGGAATCATGTTTTTAATCCTCAATTGTTTATGAATACGACTGTGACTTATTCTGATTATGATTATACATTAAGTAATAAATTTGGTGATTTTGCATTTGAATTAGGCTCTGGTATTGAAGATCAAGCAGCGAAAGTTGATTTTTCTTATACTCCCAATAATGATCATTTTATTCAATTTGGGGTGAGTTCTACTTATCACAAATTTGATATTGGTCGAGCGAATGCAGATAGTGAATCGGGTGTGATTGAGTTCAGTTCAGGTCAAAAACATTATGCTTGGGAATTTGGCGCTTATGTAGCGGACGAATGGGAAGTGAATGAGAAATTGAAATTAGACTTTGGTTTACGTGCTTCAGGTTTTTATAATGATGAAAAATTCTATTATGGTCTTGAACCGCGTTTTGCTTCAAAATACAGCGTTTCTGAGAATGTTTCTGTCAAAGCGAGTTACGCGCGAATGTATCAGTATATTCACTTAGTTTCTAATTCTGGAGCGTCTTTGCCAACAGATATTTGGTATCCTTCGGATCAAGTTGTTGCGCCTCAATTTTCGGATCAAGTAGCAGCAGGTGTGTCGATTGCTTTAGGTGAAAATTATTTGTTGAGCAACGAAGTTTATTATAAATGGCTCGGAAATCAAGTCGATTTCAAGGATAATGCAAATTTGTTTTTGAATGATAAACTGAACGAAGAATTTGTTTTTGGTAAAGGTTGGGCTTATGGTAATGAAATTTATATAGAAAAGAAAAACGGCAAATTCACAGGCTGGGTTGGTTATACTTTATCATGGAGTTGGAGACAATTTGAAGATATTTTGGACGGAGAAGCATTTCCTTATCGCAACGATAGAAGGCATGACGCTTCGGTTGTAACTATGTATGAAATTAATTCTCGATTTACAGTAACAGCTTCATGGGTTTATAGTACAGGGAATGCTTCTACTGTACCTGAGGGGTATTTTATTGTGCAAAAACCACAGGGGGAAGGTATTACTATCGTTCCGACTTATGTGCCACGAAACAGTTATCGTGTGCCTGCTTATCATAGAATGGATATTGGTTTTGTATGGAACTTTAAGCACAAATGGGGAAAGTCTGATTTGACGTTTAGTGCTTATAATGCTTACAATCGTAAAAATCCATATTTTATTTATGTCGATGATAATCGTCAAGATATTATTGATGCGAATGATGGTCAGCCTTTAGGAGCAGATGATTTTAGTGAACTAGAGTTTACGCCGACACAAGTTTCTTTATTTCCAATTATTCCTTCAGTTACTTGGAATTTTAGTTTCTAAACTTAATCCAATAATAAGATAAAAAATTAATTTAAAAAGAATGAAAAAGTCTTTATATATATTATTAGCAAGTATTACGATTTTGATCGGTGCTTGTGATTTAGAAAAAGAAGTTGATTTAAATTTGCCAGAATTTGAGCCAAAGTTAGTAGTTGAGTGTTATCTAGAGCCAGGAAAACCTTACCGAGTTATTTTGTCAGAATCGGTTGGATATTTTGGAACGCTAGATCTTGATTTGCCTGTAGTTAATAATGCGACAGTCATGATTACTCATAATGGAATTAAAGATACATTAATAAACAGTGTATTTGTTGAGCCTTCACCAGGAGGAAATCCTCTTTTAGCTAAAGTCTTTAACTATGGTTCAAGTACTTTAGTTCCAGAAGATTATAATAGTGATTTTCATTTGGAAATTGTTGATTCGGCAGGCAGAACGATTACTGCGACAACACAACTTTTGCCAGTAGTGCCACTTGATTCTGTTCAATATCTTTACTTACAAGATTCTTCGGCTAGTCTTTTGACTATTCATACAGACAATCCGAATGAAACGAATTGGTATTATCGAACACAGCACAAAACGGTTGTAACTCTTGATAGTTTAAAGGGCGGTTTTGTATTGGATGATGAATTAATTACTGGATCTAACAATAGTATGGCAGTTGGAGGTCCACCCGTTTATGATGCTGGGGATACAGCTATCGTAACGCTTTATCATATCACAGAATCTTATGCTGAATTTTTAGAAACAACAGCCGCAGCACAGCAAAATAATGGAAATCCATTTGCAACTCCTAGCTCTATTAAGTCAAATATTGTAGGAGGACTGGGGATTTTTACAGGCTTGACCTATTTCCGTGAAACGTATTATTTAGATTAAAAGTAAGTTTATACGCATTTCAATTAAATATGTCGCATATAAAATCTTTCTTTTGAATTTATACTTCGTTGAAAATACTCGATAGAACTAGGCTATATCTCCGTTTTTCGCCTCGTCTAAACTCAAAATAAATAATTTTATTTATACGTCATCCTCAATTGAAATGCGTATTATTTTTAAATAGAAAAGGACGGTAGAGTAAAATCTACCGTCCTTTTCTATTGTGTATTTGATTGATAATCAAGTGAAAAATGTTAGCTTCTAAGCTTTTTTTAACTCAATAACTGTAATTTCAGGCAGCATTCCAATTCGCCCAGGATAGCCCAACATGCCTAAACCACGATTAACATAAATATGTTGTTTGCCTTCTTTATAAAGCCCAGACCATTGCTTGTACATGTATTTCGCAGGACTCCACTTCATGAAACCAGGAATAACAATCCCAAATTGAAAACCATGCGTATGACCAGAAAAAGTCAAGTCAATGTCTTTATATTTTTTATTGACCTCCGCGTCCCAATGAGAAGGGTCATGAGAAAGTAATAATTTTACGTCCGTTGCTTCTGTGCCTTTGTAGGCTTTCGCCAAATCGCCATTCGTTCTAAAACCTTTAGCAGACCAATTTTCAACGCCAATTATTCCAAGTTTGGCGTTATTAACATCCAAAACTCGGTTTTCATTCATTAATAAATCCCAACCTAATTCTTTGTGGATTTCTTGAAGACGCGCAAAATTAGCTAACTTCTCATCGTTGTCTTTCCAAGGTGCATAATCTCCATAATCATGATTTCCCAAAACAGAATAAACACCGCGTTTAGCTTTGATTTTATCAAAAACATCCATTAAATTATCCATTTCAGATGCTTTTTCATTCACTAAATCTCCTGTAAAAAAAACCAAATCTGCCGCTTCTTTATTAATCAAATTAATAGCCTTTCGGATTGGTTCTTTAAACATAAAACTACCCGAATGTATATCCGAAATTTGAACAATCTTTAAACCCACCAAATCATCTGGCAGGTTATCAATAGCCACGCTTTCGCGCAAAATCGAATACCGATAAGCATTTCTTAAAATGCCATAAAGCAAAGTAGAAAACGGAATAGCTCCAGCGATTAATGCTAAATTTTTAATGAATTTTGGACGAGTATAAGACCTTAGAGAAATATCTTTATCACTAAATGATTTAAAAATATTGCCTAAATAAACCATCGTATCTCCAAAAAACAACATACCAACTACGGCTAATTTTGTAATGTAAGCAACAAAAAGTATAGCGACTAAAGAAATAGAAACACTTCTACTTAACCCTAATTTAACTTGACTTGCTTCTGCAACCATGAAGAAAACAATGACTAAAGGAATCATCCAATAGATGATCTGAATGGCACGCTGTACCCAACCTTTACCCAGCGTTTTGAACACTTGAAAGGCATAAATATCTATAATGGCAATCATTAAAAGCGGAATAATAAACCTAGGCATTATTGTATTTTAAAGTTAGGGACAAGGAAATAAATAACCTACCCAAGATTGCGTGATGAATTTGATTTTTTACAAGGTGCATTTTACGCAGCATAGCGAGCTATGCAAGGAAAAAGCAACGAAGTAAAAAGTAAAAGTCATAGCAAGATGGGGAGATTATTTTTTGCACACTCCCTTAAATGAATAATTATTTATCCTCCGCAACAGTCAAAACAGTAGCAGGAGCCCAGCGTTGTGTCAATCGAGAGACAACGATGATAGAAACTAAACCACTAACCATCGCTAAAGTTCTAAAAGGAAACAAAACATTTCCATCTTCGATCATCGGATAGTCAATGAAAATCGGAATACCAAGTGTCGGTTCTCCTCCTCCAAATCGCAAAAATGCCGCAATTGCAAAACCTGCAACCGAACCAATGACATTGGCTTTTTTATCAAAAAGGGCTGTGACGAGTTGTGGAAACAGCAAACAAAATACAAAATCGCTACACAAGAACCAAAGAGCATAGACACTCTCCACTTTTAAAGCGATTAACATCGCAGCAATGCCAATAATCCATATTGCTTTTTGAATTACTTTGTTTAATTGTTCTTGTGTAATATTAGGTTTGACAAGCGGTCGGTAGACATTCCAACTTGCCATTGAAGAAGCAGATAAAACCGATGAATCAACCGAAGACATAACAGCCGCAGCGATTGCACCTAATCCAATCGTCGCAACGGTTGTAGGTGTTAAATATCGAATGACATAAGGTAAAATCAAATCACTACGTTCCAAACTTGTTCCATATTGCGCCCAATCAGTAACGCTGCTACCAATAACACCAATCATCACCGCTGGAATCGCCGCAACAATACAAATTACACCAGCCAAAAGCGATAAACGAACCGCTGTTTTTTCATTTTTAGAAGCCAATACGCGCTGGAAATAAACTTGCCAAGGAATACCACCGAGCATTAGTAATAAAGCATAATCCCACCATTGCCAATAATAATTTCCTAATGCAGCTTTGCTAGGTAAGAAGGTTGCCGAAGCACCTTTTTGAGCTTTATAGTTGCTCCAAACAGCTTCCCAGCCACCCGTTTCTGCCAAAGCATAAGGAACAACAATACTTAAACCAATGAGAATTAATGAAAGCTGAATTACATCAGTCAAAGCCACTGCCCAAAGTCCTCCAATCGTCGTATAAACTAAGGCAATAACAGCAGAAAGAATAATTGAACTCCGCATATCAATGCCTAAAACAGTCGAAAATGTCGCGCCTAAAGCAGTCAAAATAGCGGCTGTCCAGAAGATTTCACCAGTCAGTGCAGGTAAGAAAAGCACCGCGCCCATTCGTTTGCCAAAGCGTTGTGTGAGCGGATCTAGCATTGTTCTAAAATTATACCGACGCATTTTTCGAGCAAAAAACAAACCGCCAATAATTAAACTCATCGCGTACCCCCAAGGTGCTTGTACCCAAATTAGCCCAGAATCGGCAGTAGCCTCTGCTGTTCCGTTAATATAACCTCCTCCGATCCACGTTGCACTCATTGTAAAAATAGCAACGCCAAGCGGCATTTTTCGATTGCCAAGCATCATATCTTGACTACCTTCTCGTTTTTGAGATAGGTATGTTCCAAAATAAAAAACAACAACATAGAAAAACATCATTGATAAATAGCCAGACCAAAACACTTCATTATCTGTAAAAAAGTGTAGAAACAGACCATAAGAGGCTAATAGTCCAATTAAAAGAAAAGTAGGCGTTGATTTTTTCATCTAACCACTGAATTAACTCATTATTTGATCCATCAAAGTTAGAAAAAATAAGTGAAAGGATTTATATACTAAGTTATGGTAGGAATTTCATTTTGGGTGTAATTCTGTTTTTCGCATTAATTATTTTTAAAAGGTAATTATCTGATGATTTTTTTCAAAGAACAAAGCATATAATCACATCCTAATTATGGGAGGCTTGGAAGGAAAATTTCTTCATTTTGTGTGTGTAATGTCTTTTATAAGTGAAGAGATCATTAATTAAGTGCTTAATTATACTTGTCTAGTTTTTTGTCTAGTTTTGTTTTTTGTTTAATGTTGGTTTTAGGCTAATTGATTGTATGTGGAGTTTTAAAAAGATTGTATAAAAAGAAAGAATTGGATTGAATATTGTGAGAAAAATTATATTGATGTTGTAAACTCATATTAATGGGTTTTTTGGACGCAATAAAGGATTTTTTTAACCTATTTTGTATTATAACAATATTGAAAATATGAATACCCAGATAAGTATAGAAACAAACATTAAACGAGATGATATTAAAACTCGTAATAATGTTACTGATGAATACCTAGTAGGTAAATATCATAGTGGTTTATGGACTTGGAAAAGACCAAAGTTCAGAGAAAAAATTAAAGCTTCTGAACGAGGTTATATTTACCTTTTTGTTGATGGAATGAATGGAGAAGTTCAAAATGATAATGCAGCAACTCTAGCGACAACGGCGATCCAAAGGCATTTTGAGGATCTAAAAGTACTTCCAACGGGTGATAGTGCTATTAATCAGGAGTTACAAACTGCTTTTTTAGAAGCACATCATGCTATTGTAGAAAGAGTGAAAGAGCAGCCATTTCAAAAAGGCATGGGAACAAATGCCTATATTATATGGATAATTAAAGATAAAGTCTATGCGGCCTGGAATAGTCAAACCCATTTTTATGTATTGAGCGAAGATAAGTTAAAAAAACAAGCACATGATGATTTTTATATTTGGTCATTTGTGGAAGGTGATAAAGGAATAAAAGCAGCCGAAGGTCATCATAGTTTGGGAGCAGAAGCACATCCTCCAAAGATAAATACCTTAAATAAAGGTTGTCTAGAACTAAAAAAAGACGACCGATTGTTATTTTGTAGTCATTTGTATCATGAGATTGTTCCTTTTAATACAATTGAAAGTATTATGCAATCGGATAAAAAAATTGAAAATACGCCTTCCGCGCTAATTAAAGCGGCTAATGATCAAGGAGGAGTAGATGATAATTCAATTTGGGTTATTGATATTAAAAAAATTCATAAAACATCTTGCTTTAAAAAGAAATTAATTGCTGTTTCATTGACTGGGTTTGCAGCACTTACACTAGGTCTTAGCGGAGGATTTTTCTATGCCAAACAAACTTTGACTACTAACCAGAGCATAATTTCTGATAAAAGTGAAGTACCTAGTTATCATGCTATGCCTACAAATCTAAATATTTCTGCTGCACAAGTTTTTCCAAAAACAAAAGTTGCTAGAATAGAAAAATCGCCTCAAAAACCTGTGATAAGAAAGAAGAAAAAATTAAAAAAACAGGTCATTATAAAAGTGAAGTCGGATAGAGCAGAAGAAATGGAAGATAAACTTATTCATTGGATAGATAAAAAGTTTAGACTCCTAAAAAAAATGAATGCTTTTCATGAATTTTTACCCTCAGAAAATCAACAGGCATTAAAAGAATTGGAAGTATTGAAAATGAAAAGAACACAATTGAATACTAAATTATATCAATTAATTAAGGTAGACGGTAATAATAAACCGATTTATGATAAAAATAACAATATTATATTAAGAGATGATTTACCAATAAAAAACATAGAGCAACAGTTTTGGCAAATGCATCATGAATTAGAAGCTTTAGATAAGTCTTTTGATGAGCTTTGTAAAAAAAATTATTGTTGAAGAAATGAATAAAATGAAAAATGGATCAACCTATGAAAGTAGATTGATCCATTTTTTTTAAGCCTAATTATATTAATCATCTAGCTTCAAAACAGCTAAAAACGCAGTTTGTGGCACTTCTACATTACCAACTTGACGCATACGCTTTTTACCTTTTTTCTGCTTTTCTAATAATTTACGTTTACGTGTAATATCACCACCGTAACATTTAGCAGTTACATCTTTACGAAGTGCAGAAAGCGTCTCTCGCGCAATGATTTTTGCACCAATAGCCGCTTGAATAGCAATCATAAATTGCTGACGAGGCACTAATTCTCTCAGTTTTTTACACAATCTACGACCAAAATAAGCCGCTTTATCTTTATGTATTAAGGCAGAAAGTGCATCTACATTTTCACCATTCAATTTAATATCTAGCTTCACTAGATCCGATTGACGGAAATCAATGATTGTATAATCAAAAGAAGCATAACCTTTAGAAATGGACTTTAATTTATCATAAAAATCAAAAACAATCTCTGCTAAAGGCATTTCAAAAGTCAACTCAACGCGTGTCTCGGTCAAATAAACTTGATTGGTCAAAATACCTCTTTTATCCATGCAAAGCCTCATTATTGAGCCGATGAAATCAGGTTTTGAGATGATTTGAGCGCGAATATAAGGCTCTTCAACATATTCTAATAACATAGGATCGGGCAAATCCGCTGGTGTGCGAATAGCCATCCGTTCTTTATCTTTTTTGAGTTTTGCAAAATAGTTCACGTTTGGAACGGTTGTGATTACATTTTGATCAAACTCCCTAGTCAATCGCTCTTGAACGATTTCTAAATGCAACATTCCCAAGAAACCACAACGGAAACCAAAACCTAATGCGACAGAAGTTTCTGGCTCAAAAATCAAAGATGCATCATTGAGCTGTAATTTTTCTAAACTATCTCTAAGATCTTCAAAATCATCATTAGAAATCGGGAAAATACCAGCAAAAACCATTGGTTTTACATCTTCAAATCCTTCAATTCGAGCTTCCGTAGGATTGACCGCACTAGTCAAAGTATCGCCGACTTTAATTTCGGTCGAAGTCTTAATACCTGTAACGATATAACCTACATCACCTGCTCCTAACATTTTTTTAGGAACTTGATCCATTTGTAAAACACCGATTTCATCCGCTTGATAGATTTTATCGGTTGCCATAAAACGGACTTTTTCATTTTTAGTGATCGTACCGTTCAAAATACGGAAATAAGCAATAACTCCGCGATATGGATTGAAAAAAGAATCAAAAACTAACGCTTGTAATGGTGCTTCAAGATCGCCCTCTGGTGGAGGTACTCGATCAATGACAGCTTCAAGAATTTCTCTTACACCCAAACCTGTTTTAGCACTTGCCAAAAGCATATCTTCGGCTTCAAAGCCTAATAAATCAGTAATTTGATCTTGTACTTCCTCTATCATCGCACTTGGCATATCAATCTTGTTGATCACAGGAATGATTTCCAAATCATGTTCCATTGCCAAATATAGGTTAGAAATGGTCTGAGCTTGAATACCTTGAGAAGCATCTACGATCAACAATGCACCTTCACAAGCAGCAATTGAACGCGAAACTTCATAAGAGAAATCAACATGCCCAGGAGTATCTATTAAGTTAATGACGTAATTTTCGCCTTTATATTCATATTCCATTTGGATTGCATGGCTTTTGATGGTAATGCCACGTTCTCGCTCCAAATCCATATCATCCAACGTCTGTGCCTGCATATCTCGGTCAGCAATCGTTTGCGTCAACTGTAATAGTCGATCTGCAAGTGTTGATTTTCCGTGATCAATATGCGCAATAATGCAAAAGTTTCTAATATTCTTCATACGCTTGCAAAAATAATGTTTTTCGTGAAAAGGTTGGATTTTTTTTAATTTTAATTTGTATTAAGTGGGGCGAGGTGTCAGGTGTCAGGTGTCAGGGGCGAGGTGTGACGTGTTAAATGTGCTATTTTTTTTAAAAAAAATAAGCAATAAAGCCTCCTGACACCCCGCTCCTGACTCCTGACCCCTAAAATTTAATAATCTGATAGCTCTTTTTACTTTTTAAATGTTGTTTAATGATTTTGCCAACATCGGGATTATTTCCAAATGGTTTGATACATTCTTTTAAATCAAATAAGGATTGCCCCGTTTCTTTTTCAACATAGCCAAAACCTTGATACGCGCCATTTTCAATTAGAATAACGGCTTGTTCGTCTGGATTTCGTCCTGCTTCTAAAATGAAAAAATTGGTGTCAAATTCTAATTTAAGTTGCTCCATTGCTCGTTTGGCGCGGTCATTATAGGCTTCAATCGGTTCTTTTTTCATACAAGCACCTCGGCAAAGATCCAATTGAAAATTCAAACAATTGCCACCCAAACTATTTTCTACATTACAAAGCGGTTTACATAATTCATATTTTCGAGCAATCGACAATAGGGTAGAAGAAGCTAAACGCCCTTTGGGATAAGCCGCAAGAATATTATCGACGGTCTTTTTATCCTTAATTTTGTCAGTGATATTAAAACAGATATAACCATCAGCATTCAGATAATGATAAATACCAATGGGAAAACGGGTTCTTTTTTGAGCACGATTATGAGCTGGACGAATTCTTTTGATTTCATTACTTTCAAAAAGAAGCGCGACTAATTCACTACCTGTAATTTCGTAGGTAATTTCATGAACTGCGGCCTTCATTCGGTTGGCTTTGGGCGTTTCATTAGCGAAATGTTCCATAATTCGCTTTTTGATGTTAATACTTTTGCCCACATAAATCACATTTCCATTTTTATTATGAAAATAATAAACACCACATTCTTCAGGAAAACTGTGCAATTGTTGAAGGTTAATATTTGGCGGAAGCTTCGAGGCTTGCACGCCTCTATTGACCATCAAATTGACTTCATCGGCTTTTTGCTGGGCAAGAATAGTCTTTAAAATAATGAAACAAGCTTCGGTATCTGCCATCGCTCGATGCCGATTTTTTATCTTGATTTTTAAAAATACACTCATCGCATCAAGGCTGTAAGAACGCCTACCAGGGAAGACTTGACGGCTCAGTCGAACAGTGCAAAGTTGCTTTCGCATAAATTTATAACCAAGCCTTGCAAATTCCTCTTTAATGAATTTATAGTCAAAACCGACGTTATGAGCGACAAAAATAGCTCCTTTTGTTATTTCTACAATTTTTTTTGCTACTTCGTAAAATTTTGGAGCATCTTTTACCATTTGATTAGTGATGCCTGTGAGTTGAGTAATATTGTAGGGAATATTACTTTCTGGATTGATCAAACTTTCAAATCGATCAATCACTTTTTCGCCATCATAAAGGATAATTCCGACTTCTGTAATTCGACTAACGCGATATGCTCCGCCTGTAGTTTCAATGTCTATAATGGCATATTTCATTAATTTGAATTTGCTATTGGTATAAAGTGAAAAAATATATTATAAAATAAAATAAAAGAATTAATCGAACGATCCTTATTTTTTAGGAGTTATGTGACTGATAAGGATCAATTTTTGTACAGATGTACAGAGATTACTAAAAAAAATTATAAAGTACCACATAAATAAACGCTAAGGAGAAATAAAGAGTTAAAACACATTTTTGCAAAATAATAAACAGAATACAAAATTAAAACAAATATGTTTAAGAATCTATTTTCAATACTACTGCTCTCCTTTATTTCTGTAAATTGTCATTCTACTCAAGAAAATGCAGGTAATTTAAGCGATGCATTGTCTAGTGATAGTAGTTTGCAAATTATTGAGAAACCTGTTGAAATACAAGAAGTCATTGTTGGCGCATCACGATTTGAGGCATATCTTGGATTGCTTGAAGGAAAAAGCGTTGCGATGGTCGTTAACCAAACTTCGGTAGTGGATGGCGAGCATTTAGTTGATTTATTATTATCAAAAGGAATTCAAGTCAAAAAAATATTTGCACCAGAGCATGGTTTTAGAGGAGATGCTGATGCTGGCGCGACGATTAAGAACGGACATGATAGCAAAACGGGTTTGCCAATTATCTCTTTATATGGTAAGAATAAGAAGCCTTCAAGTAGTCATTTGATGGGAATTGATGTGGTTTTGTTTGATATTCAGGATGTTGGAGCGCGATTTTATACCTATATTTCTTCGATGCACTATGTAATGGAAGCTTGTGCGGAGAATAGGAAAGCATTTATTGTTTTGGATCGACCAAATCCTAATGGGCATTATGTGGATGGACCAATTTTGAAAAAAAGCCAAAAATCTTTTGTCGGAATGCACAAAGTGCCGATTGTTCACGGGATGACTGTGGGAGAATACGCGCAAATGGTGAATGGCGAAAGATGGTTGAAAAACAGGGTAGAATGTGATTTGACGATCATTACTTGTAAGAATTATGATCATACGACTTTTTATGATTTGCCAATTAAGCCATCTCCAAATTTGCCGAATATCCGATCCATTTATTTATATCCATCGTTGTGTTTATTTGAAGGAACGGTCGTGAGTGTTGGGCGCGGAACGCCTACACCTTTTCAGATTTACGGGCATCCAAATTATAAAGAAGGTACTTTTAAATTTAGACCAAAGCCAACAAGCGGTGCATCTAAGCCAAAACATAATGGTAAAAAATGTACTGGTTTTTCTTTCTTAGAGGAAGATATAACGACATTGAGAGAAAAGCGTGAATTAAACTTAGATTATTTGATTGATTTTTACGAAAATATGCCAAATAAGAATAAGTTTTTTACTAGCTTTTTTAAGAAATTGGCTGGAACAACTCAGCTAGAACAGCAAATTAAAGCAGGTTTATCAGCTAAGGAAATTCGTGCAACTTGGGAAGAAGGGTTGATGGAATTTAAAATGATGAGAGACCAATATTTGTTGTATAAGGATTTTTAGATCCATCAATTATTAAAAATGAAAACCGTGTTGATTGTGCAATCAACACGGTTTTTTATTAAAAACTCCTTTTCAATCGTAGAAAAAATGCACTACTAATCAATTCATATTTTCCACCAGAATTCATCGTAAATAATTGCCCAACCACATCCAAATCTAAATTTTGGGTAATTGAAGCTGTAAAAGTTGGATTAATAAATACAGCTTGATCCGTACTTGGACTATAAACTATGGACAATCCTCCGCTGTAAATTGGTGTAAAAGGATAAGAAACTTGCCCAAAAGCAGCATATTTATAAGGATATAAATTTTTAGCACTCAAACTAGCTGAATTACCACTACCAACCGTCAAGCCGCCTTGTGTTAAATCTATTTGATCGCTTGTACCATTACTATTGAATAAAAAACCTGCAGCTACGAAAGTTGAGTTTTTGAAAGAATAATCAACACCTAAACTGCCTGCAAAAGAAACGCTATCACCTAAATTATTATAAGGCAAAAAAGTAGTAAATTCGCCTTTGAAACCAGTATTCTTAATATTGCCAGCCCAACCACCCCCAAGGACTAAATCTTCATAAGCCACTCCGCCTAAAACCTGAAAATCATAATTAGATTGATTAAATTTCCATAAACCCGCTGCGACGATTTCTTCTTTTTTAG
>CAKZLL010000247.1 GCA_937125475.1 uncultured Saprospiraceae bacterium
ATTTTCTTTTCTATACATTTTGTCTTTATTTTAGGAAGGTACACACATTATCAACTCTCAACTCTCACCTCTCAACTCTCAACTCTCAACTCTCAACTCTCAACTCTCAACTCATTCAAAACTTCATTCGGGCTTGTAACTTGATAGCTGTTTTGGTATCGCCTTCAATTGCTAGAAATCCAGAGCCGATTGTTGTTTGATTGAAGTATTTAAATCTTGAAAATCGAGCTTGCAAAGTTAAGTTTCGGATCGGCTTATAAGTTAGATTTACATAAAATCGACTGCCTTTATAATAATAAGCTGGAACAGAAAAAGCATATAACAAATCATTTTCATAAGCATAAATTCGACTGTTGTAATCGTCTGTATCAAAAAGAGCGTAACGCGTAGAAAAGGAATATTTTTTGCCCATTGGCGAATAAATAAAATCCTGATACATCAGCCAACCAGTACTCAAATCTTGGTCTTTCTTGGCATAACTTAATTCAATTCTTGTGCGCCATTCTAGCGATTTTGTAAATTTATATTGCAAATGTAAACGGGTATTAATTTTGCGTTGAGGTACTAAAAAATTGATTTTGGTTGCGTCATCATTGCCATTCACGGCTTTTGTTTCATCTCGAAATCGCCAATAAACCTGTACGCCTTTTTTTGGTTGATAGGTAATTTGAGCTAAATATTCATAGCCTTTAGATGGCGCATCCACTTGATTTCTAAGCCACGGATGAGACCAATTATCAAAATAAAACTGGTATTTCCATTGTCGGTTTGGTTGGATTTGAAGCCCTAGATAAGTGCCTTTTTCGTTGCTAGTTCCTGATGTTTCCCCAAAAGCATTGGTATAAATCGACTGGAAATCGGGTTGATAATTTCGGTGTAAAACTGCTAAATCCATTGTGGAATTTAGACCAACTAGCAAGCCATTAAGCGTTGCCCAACCGCCATTTTGGCTCAAAGCCGTCTCTCCATAAAAATTTAGATTTCTAAAAATATAACTATAATCGATACTTCCATTGAGTAACGTTCTACCTTGAAATTTATGTAAATTTTGGGGGATTTCTTTGCGATTGAGTGCCGAACTTAATTGCATATAAACAAGGTTCGCTGCGATGTGAGCTGTATTTTTTACATTATATTGAATGCTTGCCCCAGTCATAAATTCTTGAATGGCGTTTTTGTCTTCCAGTTCATTAGGCGTTCGATGCAAGCCTGATATTTGAAGTGAAGAAACTTCTAAAACATCGGCATCAATCGTATCAAATTCCACAATATTCGCATCTCGATTTTTATAAGAAACAAAAGTCGATACTTCTAAATTATCATTTATTTGAAAAGTTGCACCACCGCCACGCATAAAAGCAAATTCATTTACAGAGCTATAAGGTCTGATTGTTCGAGCAATACGTTTTGTGTTCATTACAAAAGAACTTTTGCGCGTACCAAAACCCGACCACATCAACAAACCTTGCCCAAAACTCACTTGAAAATCACCCAAAGCAAGATCTTTGACCTTTTTATTTAAATCGTGAACATAAAAATGAGCGGAATAAAAATCAAAACCATAAGGTTGATCGCTATTAAAAAAGCCTTCACCTGCATCTTTTTCCATCGTTACACCATAGCGCAAACGATTTTCATATTGATATAAATATCGTGAATACAATTGAATATTATTACCCGAAAAAGCGGAATTATCGTTACCATCTTCCATATAACCAGGCTGATTTTCCAGTATCATTTGACTACGAAATAACAAACTATGTTCGCCTTGCCGAAACATTTCTTTTAAACTCACTTGATAATCTTCACGAGAGCCATCAACCGAGACATAAGGCAGAATTTTTCTAATTGTTGCTAAATCGAAACTCGGAACAGCTTGTAATTCTTCGATGACCATTAAGTTTCCAACAGTCGAACGATAAAACATGAATTGATTAATTTGGAGTGGAGACAAAAAAACTAACTCGCTTAGATCTTGTGCAGAGGCTTTGTTGAGGTTGAGTGGGTTTTTTATATAGACATTGAGCTGTTCAAATTGCGTATTAAAATCAAAATCATTTTCTTCTCCAATTTGCTCAATCGCATCTTCAATGATGCGTTGATTGGTACTTTGTTCGGGAATTGTATCTTGGGCATTAGCCGAAATTTGAACTAAAGAAAAAGTTATAATTAAACAAAAAATAAGGTGCTTCATGGTTTTTGTTTTAAAAATTTTGGCTAATAGATATTCCAGAACTAACACCCAAAATCGGATGAAAAACCGAAGCAAGATCAATTGTCATATTTTTTAAATGCAAGCCAATACCAAAACTATTTTGGACAGGAAAAGTACTGAAACCAACGCGGAAGGAGAGCGGTTCAATGATTTGATAATCTAAACCGAATTTCACGTTAAGGGGATATTCAAAATCTTTTTCGACTTCTGCCGAAAGCGTCAGTTTTTTAGAAGGTTGATAACGACCGCCAATCGCAAAAATAGTTGGAACAACCTCGGTTTCATTCCAATCAATAGTAATTGGACTGAAAATATGTGTGCCAATCATTAGTTTTTGGCTGATTTGAGCTTGAATGCCCAATTCAAAAGTGACTTTTCCACTATTGCCGTATTCTGGAATACGAAGGTTGAGATAATCCATTTGCGCACCTATGGACAATTTTTGAGTGAGTTTTCGAGCGAAAGCTAAACCAATTTTTTGCTCATTATAACCATCAAAACCAAAATACTGCACCGCGAAACCAAAACTACCCGAAGTAGTTGGCAAAGCAAAACCAGCAGAAAATTGATTGACATTAGGTAATAAAAAACGATTTTCACCAAAGACAAAAGCATTCTTTTTCGTCAACTGCGCTAGTCCCGCTTGATTGCCAAAAAGACTAGTCGCATCGGTCGAAACAGTACGAATATTGCCCATCGCTAGCCCTTTTGCACCAGTAGCAGAAGGCGCGTGATTTTGCCCTATCATGCTCAAGGAGAAGATTGAAAATAGAAAAGTGAAGATTGGTTTCATTGGGGGAATCTACAATTTTATCTTGAATTGAGGGAGAAATTGATCAATAATTAGTTTGCTTATAGAATTGAGAGTTGAGAATTATAAAAACGCTAACTCAGGCATTTTTAACTCTCAACTCTCAACTCTCAACTTTCAATTATTTATTAATGATTACTCTTTTAGTTAATTGTCCTTCGTTGGTTTGCATCTGTATTAAATAAATGCCGTTGGCTAACGTTTCTAAATTAACTTTGACAGTTTCTTCATTGTTATTGATTGTTACTGATTGTGTTGTGATGATTTTTCCAAACATATCGATCACGTTTAATGTTCCAGTTTGACCATTAAGATTTTGAAAAGTAACGTTAAATAGACCTTGGTTCGGATTTGGATAAATAGACATTTCTGCATCTAACTCTAAAACATTAGTAGAAGTCAATGGATTGGCAGAAATTCTAAAGTGATCAATTGCTAATCCAGAACCAACATTTTCATTATTATCAGAATAAAGTTCTAGTCTAAATTTTACATCCGTTGCACCTGCGGCATTATTAATTCGGTATTGCCTGGTTTGCCAGCCATTAGAATTTCCTAGGAAATAAGTGCTTAGATTGCTCCAAGTTTGACCATTATTAAGTGAATATTGTATTCTTCCTCTATCAATATGAGATCCTAAGTCATAATTTATATCAAAAATAACGTAAGGATCGGTCGTTAATGCTGTAAAGTCAAAACAAGGTGAATAAATATTACTAATTTCTAAATATTGATAATCACTATTTAAATTAGTCATCCAAACTTTTGAACCGTTAGAAGCTGAGAAAATAGGAGAATTATTAGGATTACCCCATTCCCAACTAGAGAAATTTAGGTAATCTGTTGACCAATAGCCATTATTAGCTTCAAAACTTTCAACATATGGGAAGTTGGAAAAAGTAGGTTGATGATTGACTTCTTTAGTTATATAATCATTAGAGTTCAAGGTGTCAGAAGATAATAAAATCCCCGTTGTAATATCATAAGACATAGTTGATTGGCTCAAATCTACTAGATTAGTATAAGTAAATGCCGTATTTCCATTACTTATTAATGGAGAAGAAAGCGTCAAAGTATCGAATATTGTTGCTCCTCCATTAATCGAAATCGAAAGTGGAATTTGTTCGCCAGTCAAATAGGTTCGACAGCCTTTATTTTCAATCTCAATCGTCACACTTTCTTGACCTAAAGAACAACTAGAACTAGGAGAAACAATTTCTGTAATAGCTAAATCAACTCCTTGTTTTAAAATAATTGACTTAGCAATTGCTCTTTCGCCAACTATATCATCTAGCGTATTTAAAGCCCTTACAGTAAACCAATATTCTTTCCCTACGGACAAGTTATTAACATTAAAGAAACTATCCACAGTAACACCAAGAAAATGAAGACCTAAAGAATCTACCTGTAAAACTTCATAAGCATTTGCACCTGAAATAAAATCCCATTCCAAAACAGCCTGCTCGCCACATAAAGGACTTAATGGATTAACACCTAACGAAAAATTAGGAATACTCGCAATAGTAAAAGTCGTATCAGATTGACTAGAAATACCTCCAGAACTAATCCGAACTAAAGCGTTGTTAGTGAAGTTATTCGGAACACTCCAACCCGCTCGCCTTGCACCAGAATTGAAAGAACCTAAAGTTTGCCAAGATGAACCATTATTAACTGAATATTCAACGGTGAAACTATTGGAAATGCCTAAAGCAGTCCATTGAATATTCTCTACTGTACCTGCGGTGAATTTTTCGCCTCCAAAAGGATAAGTGACCGTAATTTCAGGCATATAAGTTTCATAAACTAATGCGTAAGTTTGACTACCATTGACAATTGTTTCTCCTTTTACAATAACTTGATATGAACCTGCGGGCAACGTATCCGCAATAATCTGTACGATATTATTAATATGATCCGCGCCTTTTGTGGCTGGTAGATTGGGTTGTGCAGGATCAAGTATCCAAGGATAAATCGTATCTGTACCATTAGTTAAAATAATATCTAAATCATTAACTAATGCAAAAGCGGCATTCGAGCTGGCAGGCAAATCCGTCCAAGCTAACATAATTCGTACTTCGGCATTGCCAGCAGGTACGACAATATTCAAATTGTTAGTTGTATTTTGCTGAACAGAATCAATGAGCCAATGACCGCTTTCCATTGCTTTAACGGCTCTTAATGCATCAATTTGACCAAAACCATATTTATAGTCGGGCCCTTTATTCCCTTGATCTGTGGCAGTATTACAAACCAAAGCTTTGATTAAAGCTGCATCAGGGTTATTATTATGTAATTGACGATAACGCTCATATAATTGCGCCAGCGTACCCGAAACACCTGGGCAAGACATTGAAGTACCATTTTTACTACCATAATCATTATCAAGCTCGGTAGAAAAAACATTTTGCCCCACACCACTAATCGTTGGAGCTAATCTGCCATCATACAATGGCCCAAAGCTACTAAAATTTGTTATGCTACTAGAGGTATTAGTTGCTGCAACAAGGAATGAATTTTTGTGTGAATAAGTGATTGTTCCAAAAGGATCTGGACAATCACCTTGACTATTTCCTGCCGAAAAAACATGGCTTAACCACGGAATATCGAAAGCTACTTGATCCAGATTTCTGTTATTATTAGAATAACCAAAATCATCGCCACAAAAATAAGCGCGAGGAAAACCATAAGAATTAGAAGTAATAACAATATCTTGATTGCTGACCGCATCTCTCATCGTTTGATAGATCGGCTGAGGTGTTTGGGTACAACAATTCCAATTGTGAACAGTCGCTTTGGGAGCCATTCCTAAAGCATTAGGATTGAGTAAACCTGCGCCTGTTATTGTTCCCGTTACATGATTGGCGTGATCTCCTGATGTTCCTGCATATAATGATTCGTGCGCTGTAACGCGTGATTCAAAGTCAATATGTGGTACTAAATTAGTGTCCCAAACACCAATAACAACACCATTTCCATTCAAGTTTCTGCCTCCAGAATAATTGGCACTCAAGGTATTAGAGCGATGATTAGCTTTACTTCTTTTGTTATTAATTTCGGTTAGCGGATCAATTGGTTCGATCCATGTGAAAATGGGCTGTTGTGCCAATTGAGCAATGTTTTCAATTGGTATTCTTATTGTAAAAGTTTGAAAAGCATCTCCAATAAATAAAATTTCTGCATTCACGTTTTGCAATGCAGTGGCAACTTCATGGAGTTCAATACCTTTAAAATACTGAATATTCAAATCTGCTTTTCCTGCTTCTTTAATAGCATGAGTAGGAATATTATTAAGTTGATTCGACTTTTTCCAAAGTGGTTGAATGACTTGAAGTGAACGAACTTTTATACTTTTTAAAAAGGATTTAGAAGTAGAAATAGGCAAACGCGCGAAATAAGCCTTATTCGGAATATAATTAGCTAAAATAATATTATTAGCCTTTATCTGTTGTAAAGTGTTTTTATTTGGTAATGTTTCAAATTGCATTAAAACATGATAAAAACCATCTTGATAAGCGGCTTGGAAATCATTTGGCTGACTAAAAAAATGATCTAAATTGGGAGTTGGTGTAAATTGTTCAGATTGTAATTGAATAGTGAAAGCCTGCTGTGCTTGCAGTCGAATGATTGGATTTATTATAAAAATAAATACCAATATGGTTGAATAACATTGTTTCATTATGACTTTTGGACAAAGCTAATTAAAACGCAATTCAATTATGAATATATTGTGTCTCTCATTTGTCAAATAATCAGATAAAAAATAATTGAATATTCGTTATTCTGAAATAGGTTTGACTTGCAATATTTTAAAAAAGAAAGAATGGGCTATACCAAAGCCATAATAAAAAATGAGCATATCGGTAATCATATAAGGCGTGATCGGTGAATAATGAACAATAGCAGATAAGAAATGAATGATCCACAAAAATTTCATCACATGCCAACCATCCGTCAAAAACGAAAACATCATAGAACTCAAAGGAAAGGCTTCTCCTTGTTTCGGATCTCCGTTTTTCCATTTGTTTCGCCACGCTATTTTTTTGTCCCAAAAGCGCTGACCAAGGTAAGGTTTGCCGATTTTATCAAAATAATCCGCTAATTGACACCAAATTGATCGCCTATAATTGTGATCAGTTCCAATAATGTCCATACTGGCTTCCCAAAAAGTACCGATAATAATTATTACTAAACTGAGCATTTTATTTTGAATTAAACTATTTTTATAATAGAATAAATGATTGTACATTCACTCGTCTTCTAATTCAATCATTTATTAGATTTGTTCGGCGGCAGCTTAATGCGCTGTCGTCTCGCTCCATCAGCTACCGCCGAACAAGTCTATTCATTAAATTATATAACACAAAATAAAGAAAATTATGCCTCATTCTTTTATTCAAGCTGCTTTAGATGGAGATAATAATTTTATAAAATATGTAATTAGTTTGATTTTAATCTTTCTTGCCACTGTTTTTTTGGGAGCAATCCCCGCAGCCATCTTTTTTTCCTATTCAGATGATCCGACTGCTGCTTTTGAAATGCGCTTCGCAGATGCTGGCGTTTCTGACGCATTGGGTTTGGCTTTGGTTTTATTACCTTTTGTTTTCGGTTTGGCTACGACGCTTTTTACTATAAAATATATTCATGAACGTCGTATTTTTTCGGTCGTTAATCCTACCAGCAAAATCAATTATAAAAAAATACTATTTGGTGCTGGGCTTTGGTTCGCATTACAAGTTGTTTTTGAAGGAATAGCCTACCAAATTGAGCCTTCTAATTATGAATGGACGTTTGATGCAATGCGGTTTTTCCCTGTTTTAATCGTTGTTTTATTGATTATTCCACTACAAACGAGCTTTGAAGAAGTGTTGTTTCGAGGGTATTTAATGCAAGGTTTAGGGCTGGCGTTTCGTTATCCGTGGATTGCTTTGGTTTTTACTTCAGTTGTATTTGGTGCGATGCACATGGCAAATCCTGAAATCGAAACTTATGGAACTTGGTTGATTTGGTCTTATATCCAAATTGGTTTAGTTATGGGAATTTTGACTTTGATGGATGAAGGCTTGGAACTGGCTTTGGGGCTTCATGCGATGCATAATATTTATGCGTCGATCTTTGTTACTTTTCCGAGTTCGGCACTTGCTACACCAGCTTTATTTACACTTAAAGAAATGGACGCTGAAATGATGTATCTTTATAGTACAATTGCTCAAGTCATTTTCTTAGTCGTTTGTGCATTAGTGTATAAATGGACTGATTTTAATAGATTATTTAGAAAAATACAATGGAACAATCCATTAAATGAAGAAATGAATATTAAAGATGAAGAGGATTTAATTTTAGATGTCTTTGAAGATGAAACAGAATGGTAAATTTTACAAAAGGAGCTAATAAAAAATCATTTTAGGAAACCTCAATGCACTGTAACAAAAATTTATTAATCTTTTCAATTGCACCGCTGCTTTAGCGCGGTGAACTAAAATGGGCTAAGATCGCGGTTTTAACCGCCACATTATCAATATGTTCGACTAAAGTCGAGATATTTAAACCTGATCAGTCACCGCACTAAAGTGACGGTGCAATTGATTATAAAACTTTTGTTACAGTGTAATCAAATAAGGGCTATCAAGTTTTAAGAAATAATCGAAACAATGAAAAATCAAAAGATACAAGTCACAACTTCCGACGAACTAACGGGGATTAAACTCACAAAACCAGCTACTTATGCGGCTGGCGTGACGGGAATGAAAGTGGCAATGGAACACGCAATAGGCGAAATGGGCGCAATTAGAGCATTTCAAACGCTTGCGAAAATGAACCAAAAAAATGGCTTTGATTGCCCTGGTTGTGCTTGGCCTGATCCTGACGATAAGCGGTCAGTTTTGGGTGAATACTGTGAAAATGGCGCGAAAGCCCTAGCAGAAGAAGCAACTTTAAAAAAGGTCACACCCGATTTTTTTTCAAAATATACTGTAGCAGAAATGTCGCGCTGGTCTGATTTTAAAATTGGTAAAAGTGGGCGTTTGACGCATCCGATGGTACTGAAAGCAGGCGCGACGCATTACGAACGGATCGAATGGAAAGCCGCTTTTGATTTGATTGCTCAAAAATTGAAAGCACTAGATTCGCCTGATGAAGGCGTTTTTTATACTTCTGGACGTTCGAGCAACGAAGCGGCGTTTTTATATGGTTTATTTGTTCGGGCTTTCGGTACAAATAATTTGCCTGATTGCTCGAATATGTGCCACGAATCTAGTGGAGTTGGCTTGTCGCAAACGTTAGGAATAGGTAAAGGATCAGTCACTTTGAATGATCTCCACAAAGCGGAAGTCGTGATGGTAATTGGTCAAAACCCAGGTACAAATCACCCTCGAATGTTGTCAGCTTTGCAGGCATGCAAACAAAATGGCGGTAAAGTTATTACCGTTAATCCGCTTGAAGAAGCAGGTTTGAAGAAATTTAAAAACCCTCAAAAAGCGGCGGATTATTTTACAGGAGGTACAGCGATTACCGATGTTTTCTTACAAGTGAAAGTCAATCAAGATATTCCGTTATTGAAAGCAATTATGAAAAAACTACACGCTTTGGAGGAAACTCAAGGCGGTGTTTTTGATACGAATTTTATAAAAAATAAAACGCAAGGTTATGATGAGGTTATCAATGATTTGAAAAAATATGATTTAAATCATTTGATTGCTCAAAGTGGAGTAGGAGAGGAGGCGATCAACGAAGCGGTTCAAATTTTAGCTCCAGCTAAAAAAATAATCATCTGTTGGGCAATGGGTTTGACGCAACACAAAAACGGTGTTCAAAATATCAAAGAATGTGTTAATTTATTGTTGTTAAAAGGCAGTGTTGGGATTGAAGGCGGTGGAACTTGCCCTGTTCGTGGGCATAGTAATGTGCAAGGAGATCGCACAGTTGGGATCAATCATTTGCCATCAAAAACGATCTTAGAAGGCATTAAACGGGAATTTGGCTTCGATGCACCGACCAAAAAAGGATATGATGTAGTGCGTTGTATTCAAGCAATGCACGATGGAAAAGCCAAAGTATTTGTAGCACTGGGTGGAAATTTCCTTTCTGCGGCATCGGATACGGAATATACCGCACGCGCTTTACAAAATTGTGATCTGACGGTTTCGATTAGTACGAAATTGAATAGAACGCATTTCGTTACAGGCAAAACGGCTTTGATTTTGCCGACACTCGGACGCTCAGAATTGGATCAAAAAGATGGTAATCCGCGTTTTGTTACAGTTGAAAATAGTATGGGAAAAGTTCATTCTTCACAAGGAAGGCTCGAACCTGCTTCTCAACATTTGATGAGTGAACCCGAAATTGTTGGACATCTCGCGCAAGCTTATTTTGGCAAAAGCCACAAAATAAATTGGCTAGAATTAGGACAGGATTACGACTTAATTCGCGATAAAATTGCAGCAATTATTAGCGGTTTTCAAGCCTACAATAAAAAGGTGAAAACGGGTGAAGGATTTTATTTGCCGAACAATGCGCGAGTAGGTGATTTTTCAAAATTGCCAAATGGACGCGCTCAATTTTCGGTTTGCCCACTGCCTCAACACGATTTAAAATCGGATGAGTTTTTGTTAACTACTATTCGCTCACACGATCAATTTAATACAACAATTTACGGTTTAGATGATCGATACCGAGGCGTTTATAATGAACGCAGGGTTGTTTTTATTAATCCTAATGATATGAAAAAAATAGGGTTGAAAAAGTTAGATTTGATTGATTTGACGAGCGAATATGATGGGATTATTCGTACAGCAAATAAATTTTATGCTGTACCTTACGATATTCCCGTAGGAGATATTGCGGCTTATTTTCCAGAGGCAAACACGCTAGTTCCGATCAATCATTTTGCGGAATATAGTTATACGCCGATTTCGAAATCAATAAAAACACGTATTAATAAGCATAATTCATGAAAGTAGGTTTTGACGCTAAACGCATTTTTCATAATCATACAGGTTTGGGTAATTATAGTCGTGGGCTAGTCCGTGATTTGGTGGAATTTTATGGCAATTATGAAGTTCATTTATTCACACCTAAAGAACAAGAAATAACAACAAATACGCTTTTTCAAGGCTTATTTCCAATTCATACGGCATCCGTTAAGCCTTCGTGGTATTGGCGGACATTCAAAATGGTTAAGGATATTGAGAAACAAGGAATTGATATTTATCATGGTCTGACGCACGAATTGCCGCGTGGTATTGAAGAGTCAAAAGTGAAAGGGATCGTGACGGTTCATGATTTGATTTTTAAAGTTTATCCGAAACAATATAAGCGATTAGATACTTTAATTTATAATTGGAAATTGCAATATGCTTGCGAAGCGGCTGATATAATTATTGCGATTAGCGAACATACGAAAAAGGATATTATTAAATATTATGATATTCCAGCCGAAAAAATTAAAGTGATTTATCAGACTTGTGATGCATCATTTAAGATTAAACGAACCCCTAAAATCATAGCTAAGACATTACAAAAACACGATTTGCCAGAGGATTATTTACTCTATGTTGGATCTATAATTGAGCGCAAAAACTTACTTTTATTGGTGCAAGCTATGGAGAAATTGACAACTGAAATACCTTTGGTGGTAGTTGGAAACGGCAAAGTTTATAAAAAGAAAATCGTTGATTATATCGAAAAAAATAACTTGAAAGATCGAGTAATTTTTCTTGAAAATGTGATGAATGAGGACTTGCCGAGTTTGTATCAACAGGCTAAGATTTTTATTTATCCGTCTTTATATGAAGGTTTTGGAATTCCGATAATAGAAGCTATTTTCAGCGAAACGCCTGTAATTACTACATCTGAATCGGCTTTGCCAGAGGCAGGAGGTTCATTTTCTAATTATGTAACAGGTTTGGATGCCAAAGAATTGAGTGATAAAATTGAAGAAGTTTTGAGCAGTCCATCTAAAAATAAAATCGCTGTTGAGAAAAGTTTAGAATATGCTGAGTCGCATTTTGCACCAGAAATAACGGCTAAGAAATTGCATCAATTATATCAAGCGATGTCTCGGAGATAGAATTTAAATCCAATGAGTAAAAAATAAAATAAATAGGAAGTTTGACCAAAGCATTATAAATAATAGGTTGTTTTGCAAATGTTATATAAATTTACAACTTGAAAATAAAATAAAACACTGTGAATAAGTGAATTTTTAGTTGATTACAAATTCACAGTTGATCATTAAAATACCTGCATGGAGAATTTAAAGACATACCTAGAGGCGAACAAAGACCGCTTTTTAGAAGAGTTATTCGAGCTATTGCGTATTCCTTCGGTAAGTGCCGATCCTGCTTATAGTGCTGATGTGAATCGCACGGCTGATTATGTTTATGAGAAATTAGTTGCCGCTGGCGCTGATAATGTAGAAATTTGCCAAACGGCAGGTTATCCGATTGTTTATGGTGAAAAAATAGTTGACCCGAAATTACCGACCGTTTTGGTATATGGTCATTATGATGTTCAACCGCCAGATCCATTAGAATTGTGGACTAGCCCACCTTTTGAGCCAGTTATTCGCGATGAGAAAATTTATGCGCGTGGTGCTTGCGACGATAAAGGGCAGATGTACATGCACATCAAAGCATTTGAAAATATGATGCAAAATGATGGTGTAGCTTGTAATGTCAAGTTCATGATTGAAGGAGAAGAGGAAGTTGGTTCTTCTAACTTGGGAATTTTTGTTGCAGCAAACAAAGAGCGTTTAGCGGCTGATGTTGTATTGATTTCTGATACATCAATGATTGCAAATGATGTGCCTTCGATTAGTGTCGGATTGCGCGGATTGAGCTATGTTGAGGTAGAAGTCACTGGACCAAATCGTGATTTACACTCTGGTGTTTATGGTGGAGCGGTAGGAAATCCGATCAATATTTTGAGCAAAATGATTGCTTCTATGCACGATGAAAACAATCGAATTACCATTCCTGGTTTTTATGATGCGGTTTTGGATGTATCTGCTGATGAGCGTAAAGCGATGAATGAAGCGCCATTTAATTTGGAAGAATATAAAGACTATTTGAAGATAGGCGGTATTCGTGGCGAAAAAGGATACACGACGCTTGAACGTACTTCTATTCGACCTACTTTGGATGTGAATGGTATTTGGGGCGGTTACATTGGGGAAGGCGCAAAAACGGTTTTGCCGTCTAAGGCTTACGCCAAAATTAGCATGCGTTTAGTACCAAATCAAACTTCTGACGAAATTACCGAGCTATTTAAAAATCATTTTGAAAGTATCGCGCCAGCTTCTGTAAAGGTAGTTGTAACGCCACATCATGGTGGTGAGCCTGCGGTTACGCCTACGAATACCGTTGAGTATCAGGCTGCTGCACGCGCTTACAAAACTACTTTTGGGGTAGAGCCTATTCCTCAGCGTGGTGGTGGAAGTATTCCGATTGTTGCGCTTTTTGAGAAAGAATTGAACGTAAAAACGATTATGATGGGTTTTGGTTTGGATAGCGATGATATTCATTCACCAGACGAAAGCTATGGTTTGTTTAATTATTTCAAAGGAATTGAAACGATCCCATATTTTTATAAATATTACGCCGAAATGAAGTAGGGCAAAGGCATGCCTTTACCTCCTTTTATAAAATAATTTAGCCTTAGCTTTCACTAAATCAAGTGAAAGCTAAGGCTAAATTATTTTATGATTATGTCTAGTCCTAAAATAGAGTTACAGGTTAAAAAATAACTAACGTATATAAAATGGAGTATTTCAACTAAGGTTGATGCTCCATTTTAGTTTTATATGACCTCATT
>CAKZLL010000248.1 GCA_937125475.1 uncultured Saprospiraceae bacterium
GATGCTAAATCATACGCTTTTTTAAAATAATAAAAGTCAATTTTTATATAATCAACATCGCATCACCATAACTAAAGAAACGATATTTTTCTTTAATTGCTTCTTCATAAGCTTCCATAATCAAATCATAACCACCAAAAGCAGCGATCATAATTAATAGACTAGATTTAGGCAAATGAAAGTTCGTAACCATTGAGTTGGCAATAGAAAAATCATAAGGAGGATAAATAAAACGATTCGTCCAGCCTTCTACTGTTTTCAATGTTTTTTCCGCAGATACAGCCGATTCAATCGAACGCATAGTAGTTGTACCAACAGCACAAATCTTACGTTTATCTTTAATCGATTTATTAACGATATCAATAGCAGGGTTTTTAATTTTGAAAAATTCCGCGTCCATTTTATGCTTAGAAAGATCTTCTACTTCGATATTTCTAAACGTACCCAAACCGACGTGAAGTGTTACTTCCGCAAAATTAACACCTTTAATTTCAAAACGTTTCATGACCTCTCTACTAAAATGCAAACCAGCAGTTGGTGCCGCTACAGCTCCATCTTCTTTTGCATAAATAGTTTGATAACGTTCTTTATCCGAAGTTTCTGGTTTACGACCAATGTATTTAGGAAGAGGTGTATTACCTAAGCTATACAAATTCTTCTTAAATTCTTCGTCTGTTCCATCATATAGAAAACGAATAGTTCTACCTCTTGAAGTGGTATTATCAACAACCTCTGCAACTAAAATATCATTATTATCCTTGTCGCTGAAATATAATTTATTACCGACTCTAATTTTTCGAGCAGGATCAACTAATACATCCCATAAACGCATTTCTTCGTTTAACTCGCGAAGCAAAAATACTTCAATTTGAGCGCCTGTTTTTTCTTTTCTACCATATAAACGTGCAGGAAATACTCTTGTATTATTAAAAATCAAGGTATCGTGCTCGTCAAAATAGTAAATAATGTCTTTGAAAACTTTATGTTCAATAGTGCCAGTATCTCTATGTACGACCATTAAGCGAGATTCATCTCTATGTGTAGTAGGATATTGAGCAACTAAATCCTGCGGTAGTTCAAAATTGAACTGTGATAACTTCATTCTATTGATAACGGCGTGCAATTTATATAAGTGAAGAATTTGAAATTTCAGCAAAAATACAAAAATAATAAATAATTATTGCTTTGTAATGGCTTAAAGTAGTAAAAAATTAACAAAAATAAGCAGTAATACTCATTTTTTTGTATTATTCGAAAATTATATATTATGATTAATTAGCCAATTATTAAAATTGAAATTAAAAAATCTCTGATTTTCAGCAAGTTATATTTTAACAAGCCTATTGGATTGAATTTGTCTATTATGTGTGGTCAATTTATATACGACTAATAAAAATAATGATTAGTTATGTTTTTATAAATTAAAATAATATTAGCGTATAGTAATTTTATAGGAAAAGGGCTTAAATCTACTAGTTCATATTAAAAATAGCTTTTCTAATTACCATATTCTAAAAATAACCATTTGTATTTTAAGGTTCATTGACAATTATGATCAACTCTTAAATCTTAATTCGCATATATTTTGAAAGTCAATCGTTTTGTCTGATTTTAATGACATTTTGACACGAAATTTGATCATTGACCTGCCAAAAATACAGATCATTTCTATCAGAAAAAATTGATTTATTTCCTTAAAAGTTACTCTAATCTTTGATTATCAAATTTTTATATAAAAAATAAGGGGACTTATCAAAAGAAAGTTATCTTTAATGGCAAATGTTTTGATTTGATAATCAATAAATAATTAATTCATCATTATATTATATATATGACGCTTGAAAATTTCACAACAAAAGCACAGGAAGCCATTTTGCAAGGTAGAGAATATGCCCGAGGTCTAAATCATCAATTATTAGACACTTCTCACCTAATAAAAGTCATGTTGACGATGGAAGAAAACGTCATTCCTTTTCTCCTCAACAAAACTGGTGTAATCATTCCTACTTTAGAAAAACAAGTAGATGTTACGATTGCTGGTTTAGCAAAAGTATCGAAGGTAGAGAGCATGTATCCTTCAAGTAACATGAACAAGGCACTAGCTACAGCTCAAAAATTATTAAAAGATTTTGAAGATAAATTTATCACTTTAGAGATTTTGCTTTTGGCAATCGCTAAAGGAAATGATGATACGGCTAAAGCTTTAAAAAGCCTTGGTGCAACAGGTAAACAACTTAAAAAAGCAATCGCAGATATGAGAAAAGGTAGAAAAGCTACTTCTCAATCGTCTGAGGATCAATATAATGCGCTGAAAAGATTTGGTATTAACCTTAATGAATTAGCTAGTACAGGAAAATTAGATCCGATTATTGGTCGGGACGAAGAAATCCGTCGAGTGCTTCATATTCTTTCGCGTCGCAAAAAAAATAATCCTATCGTGATCGGAGAACCAGGCGTAGGTAAAACTGCGATTGTGGAAGGTATTGCATGGAGAATTGTGAAACAAGAAGATATTCCAGAAGGGCTTAAAACCAAAACAATTTATGGTTTGGATATGGCTTCTTTGATCGCTGGTGCGAAATATCAAGGGGAATTTGAGGAGCGTTTGAAAGCCGTTATTAAGGAAGTCAGCGAGTCAAATGGCGATATTATTTTGTTCATTGACGAAATTCATACCTTAGTCGGTGCAGGTAAATCGAGTGGCGCAATGGATGCGGCTAATATCTTAAAACCTGCTTTGGCGCGTGGTGAATTGAGAACAATCGGTGCGACAACTTTAGATGAATATCAAAAACACTTTGAAAAAGATAAAGCATTAGTACGTCGTTTTCAGACGGTTTTGGTGGATGAGCCAAGTATTGAAGATACGATTTCTATCTTACGTGGATTGAAGCCAGGTTATGAAGCACATCACAAAGTAACAATTTTGGATGATGCTTTAATCGCTGCCGCTGAATTGTCTAAACGTTATATTGCAGATCGTTACTTGCCAGACAAGGCGATTGATTTGATGGATGAAGCTGCTGCAAAATTGCGTTTGGAGATGGATTCCGAACCTGGTCCTGTTTATGAATTAAAACAAAAATATAAGCAGCTCAAAACTGAACGAGCAGGAATTGCACGCGAAAAAGATGAAGTTAAGCTTAAAATGTTAGATGGTCAGATTGCGAATATAGGTGAGCAATTTGATTCTTTAGAGGCGCAATGGGAAGCCGAAAAAGAAATCGTAGCAACAATTAAGAAGCTTGAAGAAGAATTACAGGACTTGAAAGAAGAGGAAGAGAAAGCAAAACGCGAAAGTAATTTTGAAGTCGCTTCTAAGATTAGATATGAAGATATTCCAAAAATTGATCTTTTATTGCGTGTTTCTAAAGAGAAATGGCAAGAAATCCCAGAAGAAAAACGCTTGATTGATGAAGTTGTTGATCAAGATAATATAGCCGAAGTTGTAGCAAATTGGACGGGTATTCCTGTTGCGAGAATGCTTCAGTCGGAGCGAGAAAAATTATTGAATTTAGAGGATCAATTGCATTTGCGTTTGATTGGTCAACATGAAGCAGTAACGGCAGTTTCCGACGCAGTTCGTCGTTCGCGTTCTGGTTTACAGGATGAAAATAAACCGATTGGCTCGTTTATTTTCTTAGGCCCGACGGGAGTTGGTAAAACGGAATTAGCGAAAGCTTTGGCAGAAGTTTTATTCAATGATGAACGCGCGATTACTCGAATTGATATGAGTGAATTTCAAGAAAAGCACTCTGTTTCGAGATTGGTAGGAGCGCCTCCAGGATATGTTGGTTATGATGAAGGCGGTCAATTGACAGAAGCAGTTCGTCGTAGACCTTATTCGATTATTCTTTTGGATGAGATTGAAAAAGCACATCCAGATACGTTTAATATTTTATTGCAAGTATTAGATGATGGTCGTTTGACAGATAATAAAGGACGGGTTGCGAATTTCAAAAATGCCCTTATTATCATGACTTCTAACATGGGAGCGAATGTGATTTTGGATAATTTTGAAGACTTAGCAGAAACGGAAGATCCGAAACATCGTCAAGATATTTTGGATGCGACGAAAGCAGAAGTTTTTGAATTTTTGAAAGATGAACTTCGCCCAGAATTTTTAAATCGTATTGATGAGCAAATCATGTTCACGCCATTAAATAGAGAAGAAATCGCTAAGATTTTGGTGCTTTTATTAAAAGGTGTGCGCAAATTATTAGCTAAGAAAGGGTTGAAAATGGAGTTGACCCAAAAAGCTATTGATTATTTGGCAGATTTGGGTTATGATCCTCAGTTTGGAGCGCGTCCGATGAAACGTGTTTTACAAAAAGAGGTTGTCAATGAATTATCCAAGCAATTATTGTCGGGTAAGTTCGTCGATGGCGGTACGATTTATATTGATACAGACTTAAAAGGATTGACTTTTGAAACTTCTAATGGAGTTGAAGAGGAAGAAGCTGCAATTGAGCCTGTACCTGTTCCTGATGAGAAAGAAGCTATTGCTGAAAAAGAAGTAGATCAAAAGGAAGAAGAAGCCGTTGTTGATCCTGCGCCTGTTCCTGATGAGGAAGAAGCTACTACTGAGAAAGAAGCAGATCAGAAGGAAGAAGAAGCCGTTGTTGATCCTGTTCCTGATGAAGAAGAAGTTACTGTTGAAAAAGAAGCAGATCAAGGAGAACAGCCAGAAGAAAATAAGGAAGAAGAAGCGTAAAATTTAGATTTATCTTTTTCATATGAAACAACTGATAACTATGTGTTTAGCATAGCGATCAGTTGTTTTTTTATGGGCTTTCGCTAAAAGAGATGGAACTTATTAAATCGCTGTACAGTTGTCATTTTGAATTTTATTTCAACTTTTATTAACTAAAAAAATATGTTAAAAGCACTTGTTTTAAAATATGGAATTGACAAAATAAACACTTTAACGAAGTATTCCTCTATTCTAACGCTCCATCAATTTGGAGAAAGAGGACGTTTCACAAATGACCTAACAACCACTATTTCACTCAGTGACGAATTATTCGCCACAGAAAAAATTGATGGTACAAATGTTAGAATAATTTGTTTAGGAAATGAATACCTGATAGGTTCTAGAGGATTTATTTTGCATTATTCAGAAGATTTGTGCTACAATCCGAGCCAAAGCATTGTTGAAAATATTAAAAAATTAGTCAATATTCCGACCTCATTTAGAAACTTGACTATTATTTATGGAGAATTATTTGGTGGAAAAGTATCCAAAAATTCTAAACAATATGGCGCAAAAGATGAGTTAGGTTTTAGAGTTTTTGATATTGCTCAGATCAAAGATCTATCTATTTTAGAAAAAAATCAGGAAGAAATTTCGAAATGGCGCGAGCATCAAACAAGTGATGGATTAGTTTACGGGCAGGATTTTTTGTCAGTTTCGGCACTACAAGAGCATTGTAATCGCTTGAATCTTCCGATTGTTCCTCGACTTAATATTAATATACCTGATTGGTCACATCAATCTGTTTTGGCGTATCTTAATCAAGAAATTCCTCAAACAAATGTTGCTTTATCAGCGCAAGCAGGAATGAAACCAGAAGGCATTATAGTAAGAAATGCGGATCGCTCCAAAATTGTAAAATTGCGATTTGAAGATTATAAACGGACATTACGTTAAGCTGTGCTTACATGGAAAATAATTTTAATTATTTTCCATGTAAGCACCTTTTATATTTCTTATCTGACTTTTTTAAAGCTATCCTTTCACCTTTATAAGGTACAAAAAAGAATATTAAGTAGTTGGACAAATTTAAACGAACAATTGCACCGCTACTTTAGTGCGGTGATAGTAGGGCATTAGAAGTATCGGGCTTTAGCCCAAAATAGCACTTTGTTGGGTTAAAACCCATATTTCTACCATTTCAATCACCGCACTAAAGTAGCGGTGCAATTGAAAAGTAAAATAAAAAAAATGCTATTATTTCTGTCTGACTACTTAATCCAAATTTTTACTTGCTGCACTTATTAAGATGCGTACTCAAAGCATTGGTCGTGTAAAGTTTTTCGAAATACCTTTCTTTGGCTTTATTAAAATTCTCACAAGCAATTTCAGGTCGATTTAATTTTTCATAAAGCAATCCTTTTACAAAATAGGCTAATGGTCTAAGTGGTTTCACGTCAATTGTTTGATCAATTAATTTTTTAGCTTCATTAAGTTGACCTATCTCGACTAATGCCCAACAATAAACTGCATTTGCGGAATAATAATGAGGATATTTTTTAACAATGCTTTCTAAATCATCAATAACCGTTTGATAATTGCCTAATTGATTATTAGTAGAAGCTATAAGGAATATTGTAGGGTTTTTATGTACTTGCGATTTGATTGATTTTTCGAGCATTTTTTTGGCTTCTTCAAACTTGGATTGCTCCATCAAAAAAGAAGCTTTGATATTATTATAATAGAAACCTGCGGCTGGATTATTTTGAATAAGCTGATCTAAAATAAGTATAGCTTTATCATTTTTGCCTAAGGTAGAAAATATCATTGCTTTCATTAAATCATCGTCAGTAGCCTCTAATGCTTGATTTTGGAGCTTTAAACCTGCTTCTTTTTCGTTAAGAACGTCCAGATAAAATCCTAAACGATTTAATAATGAAGGATCATTAGGTTTGATTTTAATCGCTTCTTTTAATAAAGAAACTCCCTGTTTAAAATCTCCCATTCCAAATAAACTATAAGCATAAGCTGCTATACAATCTACATTATTAGGAGCTTCGTCATATTGTTTTTTGCGAATATTCAATCGCAAATGATCATTACCTATAAAATAATAATTTTGTACGAGTAAGTTAATTAATTCCTCATTCCGATCATCGAATGTTAGTCCGATTTTAGCCATTTTGATACTTTCATCGTATTTGCACAGGTTTAAATAAGCTTTGCCTTGCCACAAATAAGAGGTATAAACAGCAGGAGCATGGACTTGCACGGTATCAAAATATTTGATTGCTTCTTCGTATTTTCCTGTATTGTAAGCCGTAAAAGCCGCATTGACTAAGCGTTCGATTTCATTATTTTGTGTAAATGCCCAAGACGAGCAAAGCATTAAGAGGCTTAATAAGAGATTATTTTTTGACATGTTATTTAAATTTAGAACCTATATTTCGATTATATCCTGAATATTATATTTGTAATTTTCAAGAAAATTGTAAAAGGCTTTCCCAAAATTATTTCTTTTATATCAATAATTTTTTCCATAAAATTGCCTTTTTATAGGTTCATTGATAATTTTTGTCTTTAAGTCCAATGTGGGCTTGCCCCGTTGCTCTAACTTCTTGAAAAACAACGGGGCAAGCCACCGCTGGACTAAAAAAATATTCATTCTAGCAAAAATTATTAATGGACCTTTTTATATTACTCCATGTTTTGTTTTAGAATTGTATTGATATGTATTTTTACAAGTACTAATGCTTCTTTTTCTATTTTTGGAATGTTTGTTTCGGGCAATTTCTCTGAATTGTTGCATGAAAACAATAACGAGATTACGAGTATTGATAAGTATCTTTCCATTTTAGAGGTTAATGTTTTAGAATAGAGTTGTATGAAAAAAAACTATTCCTATCCCTAACATTATTGTTCTCATGTTTTATGATTTTGGATGTTTAATTATTCTATTTCCTATTGGATTAATAGGTAATTTGAAACCAATTTTTATAAAAAAAACTTGGATTTTATGCATTGTCTCGCTTACAGTAATAATTATTTATAACTGTTTTTCCATTTTACTATCAGGCGTGGGCATAATATCCCAGCCCATAATTGACCGATCATCACTACAAGAAATCAGCCATTCGTTTTCATTTTGCCAAAAAAGCGAATTGATAGAATGCGTGTGTGCTAAGGAGCGAACACGTTCTATAACCTTTAGAATTTTAAAGGTTTGCGCGTCCCAAATTTTAATGCTTTTGTCTCTACTTGCTGTTGCAAATATCGTTTGATCGGGCGAAAAAACAATTTGATTAATCGTGAACCAATGCGCAGGCTGTTCGCTAATCAATTCATAATTATTGGATAAATCCCAAACTCGAAGAAAAGCATCGCGCCCGCCGCTCATCAAAAATTGCCCATCGGGAGAATATTGAACTGTAAAAACGGAATTATTATGAGCGTTTTTAATCACTTTTTTAATACTTAAATCATCCGCATTAAGAATATAAATCGAATAATCACTCGAACCAATCGCGATTTCATTATGAATAGAAGAGTAATGAAATCGACGTAAACTCTTGTTAGACAATTGAATAGTTTCTAATGGTCGGCAATCCTCGGCAGACCATTTTGTCAATTTTCCTTGACCGCCAGCCGTATAAATATGTCCGTTAATCCATTGAATATCAAAAACGCCTTTTTCGTGTACTTGTACGTTTTTTATATTCTTGCTCGTATGCAAATCAATCCAATGAACGCCTCCAAACATATTTCCAATAGCCAAGCGATGTAAGGTCGGAATATATTTTAATGAAAAAATATTAGACTTAACTTGCGCCACAACTTGCCCTGTTTCTGGGCGATCAAGATCCCATTTGACAACCAAACCATCACCACCACCAGAATAAATTGTATTGGCTTCATTCGCTTTGTCTAGTGCATAAATTGCGGCTTTATGCCCTGTAATGTGGCATTTCTTACGAATATATATCGATCTAAAATCCTTTTCTGTTACAGAACGTACTGCAAACTGTTTGTTCTTTTTCATAATTATATATTCAAAAAAAGCATTAATAAATGAAGACACCTTATTAACGCTTTATTCTGATTTATTGTTGAATTTTTGTGTCACCTGGAGATGGTTGTTTTTTACGACTTCGACCTTTTTTTCTTAACTCCGTTATGTTGAAGGAAGCAGAAATACCAATATTTAAAGAATTTGCGCCATTAAATCCATCCTCATCATAACCTAGCCCAAAACGAGTATAAAAATCTAATGTTATTCCTGAACCAAAACCAGCTCCTGTTTTAAATTCTGCGACATAAGTAGGGAAAAATTTTCTATTTAAATATTTAAACTCGTTAGTTGTTTTATAAAGCTCTGTTCGGTTATATTGAATACCTCCGCCAATGGCAAAACCCGAGGTATAGCCACTACCTGCAAAGCCTGATAACCCATTAAAATTTAAATGTGCCATAATCGGAAAAGCCATTGCGCCCATACCTTTATATTCTCGAAGATTCAAGGCGGTCATGCCAAAATTGATTTTAGTTTCTATAGAAAACGAAAATCGACGGCTACCAATCCATATTTTCGGCCCAATTGAACTATTAAGGAGTACATTGCCAGAAGAACGATAGCTGCTATCTCCATCTATTCTTGGGTTAGCATATCGTTGATAAACATCACCTCCTGTCGTTAATCCAATGCCAAATTGAGCTTGTACAGTAGTTAATCCGATTAATAAAAATAGCGTAGTAATTAAGATGTTTTTTTTCATATAGCCGATTATTTAATTTTTTTGATAATCAATTGATCATCATAATCAATTTTAAGTTGACAGTTTTTGAGGGTGTTATGATCCAATAACCATTTCGCTAAAGGCGCAATTAAAACTTGCTCAATCACTCTTTGAAGCGGACGAGCGCCATATCTTTTATCAAAACCTAAATCAGAAAGTGCTTGAATTAATCGCTCTGAAAAAATTAATTGTAGATTTTTTGAAACAAAACCTTCTCGTTGTTTAACACTATTAAGTTCTTTGCGAGTGATTTCTAAAATATGTTCTTTCTCTAAGGCATTAAATGAGATAATTGAATCTATTCGATTGACGAACTCAGGTCTGAAATAGTTACCTATTGCAGCTAAAAAAGCGGATTCATCATCAATTTTTGGATTAAACCCAAGAGATTTTTGATTAGAAGCGCCTAAATTCGTTGTCATTATAATAATAGTATTCCTAAAATTAGTGACGCGCCCGAAAGCATCAACCATCATTCCTTCATCCAAAACAGTGAGCAAAGCATCGAAAATAATCGGATGTGCTTTTTCTACCTCATCTAATAAAAGGACAGAAAAAGGGCGTTCTCGAACTTCCTGCACTACTTTACCGACTTCTTTTCCTGCACCAATAAAACGTGCAATTTGCCCAGGATGCTGAAATTCACTCATATCAATGCGAATGAGCGGCGATCGTTTTTGTCCTTTTCCAAAAAAATACTCCGCCAATGCTTTCGCAGAAGCTGTTTTTCCAACTCCCGTAGGTCCTGCAAAAACCATCGTACTAATCGGTTTATACGGATTATTTAGTCCAGCTTTGAATATTTTTATAATGCCTGTCAATTGATCAATCGCGTTTGGTTGACCGATAATACGTTGATTAAAAAAGGATTTTAATTCTTCACTTTTTAAAATTAATTCATCTCTAAGGAACAATTCAGGTAAACCTGTTTGTCTAATAAAAGTAGCAATTACATCATTTTTAGTAATTTGCTGGCTATTTTTTTGCTGTGCTACATTAACACATTGACCCAAAAACCGAACGGCTTTCCCTGGAAAACTTTGATACGGATAATATCGCATCAAAAGACGATAACTCAATTGGAGGGCTTTATCTTCTATGTTGATTTTAAGGTTTTTGCTGCTATAAGCTGAAAACTTATCTAAGATTGCAAAAATCTTGTCTTCTGGTAATTCATCAATTTTTATAATCTGAAAATTCTCCACAAAACCTGGAAGCATTTGTCGAATACTTTCTAATTCCGCAGGTGTTGCTTCGCCTATGAGCTGTAATTTACCTTGTTGCAAAAAGGAAATCATAAACGCAGCTACGCTATCTTCTGCTCCTTCGCCGCCAATTTGCAGCAAGCGAATGAAGTCAATAATCCATAATACGCCATTGGCAGATTCAAGATCTCCGACGATTTTTTCGACATTTTCTTGCCATTCTCCCAGATATTTTGCTTGTGCGACAATTCGTTGAGCCCGCGTTTGCCAAAAGGTGAAATCGAGTTTTTGTTGTCGAGATTTAGTAGTTATTTTCTTAATGGCTTGTTGCAAAACAGAGCTTTTCCCTACACCATTATTCCCAATAACGAGGACATTAGCACGAAGATTAAGTACTTTTTCAATGACTTCCGATACTTTATGTTCTAATTCCCAAGCTGCTTCAGGAAAAGCAGACATTCTTTTTTGAAAAGACTTGCTATACGGGTATCGTTGGGCAACACGTTCCAGATCGGCATAATTGCGCTGATAACTAGGTGTTCCCCAATCAAATTCACGATGAAAATTGACTTTTAATACGACGCTATCCAGCTTAGGTTCGCGGTACATCAAATGGCGATAAATTTCATCTGGTGATAATTTATTAAAATAATTAACTGCGAAATGAGTGGCTAACGTTACCAATTCTTTCGCATTATAATAATAAAAACTCTCTTTCATCAATGGCAAATAACACTCAAAATAGTTATTACTATTTTCGCCATAAACCGCTACTACGGGGACTTCTAGAGATTGACTGAGCGGATATGCGCCAGTAGTTTCTCGATAAGTAGGTCGAACTTTTACATAAAATATACGAATTTTTGTTTGACTAATATTAATAAGAGGATAATCATCTTCTTTTTTGTATTGCCTAGACAAACGCTCGCTCAAAGTTGCTTTTACACTTTTGATATCTTTATCAACTACTTGATAATCAGTACCGATTAATAGACCTAAAACAGCGTTTTTGGATATATTGAAATATAAAAGAGGGTAAATTATTCTTTCCATAAAATGTTTTCATCAAAGGCAAATAGTTAATACTAATTTTACTTTTTAATAAGGCAAATCATGAAAAATCTTAATTTATTCATGAAAAATAAAAGATTAACTACTTATTTGCTAAATAATGTGTGATTTGGTGATTAAAATTGAAATTGAAACGTTTACAAATAAATAGCTCCGCAAACGTATAAAAAAATCAATTAGACTTGTTCGATAGTAAATCATGGAACAAAACGATAGAACAAAGGCATTTCTTTGCCCTACGGGTCTTTACATATGAAGGTATAATAACTTTATCAAAATTGACTTTTAAAACCAATAATTTTTATATTTTTAATAAAAAAGAAGGAATGATGAAGCTAAATCGGACTTACAATATGCTGTTGATAGGAGTAATGATTATTTGGAATAGTACTTTGATCGCGCAAAGCTATTTACCGATGGCTAAGGATTCCGCAGTTTGGTTCTTGACGGCGGCTGATAATGTATTAGTACCAGTGGAAAAGTATGTTGTTTTTACGAATGGTGATACAACGATAGATCAAAAGGAATATAAAAAAGTTTACTTTAGAGGTGCGAATGAAGAAGGTTTTCAATTGGTAGGTGGAATTCGAGATGATAAATCGGCTAGAAAAGTTTATGCACTTATCTTTTCTTATGATCTGGGAAATGGCTTATCTTTGGATGAAAATTGTCCACTTCATAGAGAATATCTACTATATGATTTTAGTGTGAGAAAAAACGATATTGTCAGCAGTGCTTGTAATCATTCTCAAACTGTAACAGATACAACCGTATCATATGTATTTAATTATGGTCGAAAAGTGGTTAATTTGGATGAGATTAACCAAAGATGGTATGAAGGAATTGGGAGTTGGAAAGGTTTGTTTAATAATTTTATAGCTCATTCGAGTTATGAATTAACGGATTATTGTGAAGGAAGCTTAGAAGATTGCAGTGTGCCGTTATTTTTGAATACGGATTATATTCCAATTAATAAATCGGGGAAAATTTTTCCTAATCCGACTTTTACACAATTTACATTACAACTCAATAAAGATATTTACAATGCGAAAATTGTAGTTTCTGATATTTATGGACAACAAGTGAGTAATTTTACACAAATGAATGGGAATGAAAAAGAAATTTCAACTAACCATTTGGCGAGTGGCGTTTATTTTATCGAAGTATTGAAGCAAGGACGCATTATATTTAAAGATAAAATATTAATCGCAAAATGATTTTATTAATTGATCGTTGATAATGGAGAATTGATATGGTCTGAGTTGGCGTGTTTATTAATTAATAATGAGAGAATGAGTATTTATTTAAAGAAAAGAATAGAAGAAAAGGGGCAAGTTGGAATTTGGCGAATTGAGGAAGAGGAGCATTTTTTTACTCAGGGACTCTCTATTTCTAATACTGATAAACAATTAATACAAAGAAAACATAGTAAAACACGGCTAGAATGGCTGGCAGGGCGTTTTTTGCTTCATGAAATGAGTAATGGAAAAACTTGTCAAGTAGATGAATATGGCAAGCCTTTTTTGATTAACTCCCCTTTAAAAGTGTCGATTAGTCACTCTGGCGAATTTGCCGCAGTAGTCGTAGATAAAGCGACGGTCGGTATTGATATTCAAAAAATAACACCACGCATTAGGCGAATTGCTCACAAATTTCTGAGATCAGAAGAACAAGCTTGTTTAGATGAACCATGTTTTTTAGAACATCTTCATGTTTTTTGGGGCGCGAAAGAAGCTTTATATAAAGCTTATGGTAAGAAAAAATTAGATTTTCGCGAGCATATTTTCGTCGAACCATTCATTTATAAAACGAGAGGAGGAAGTGCGACTGGTCAAGTGATCAAAGGAAATTATGCGCAAAAATTTCACATCCAATACGAAAAAATCAATAATTATATCCTAGTTTATGTGGTTCAGTTGTAAGAGTTATTTGATGATGCTCTTTTAGAAACTGTATCTTTTTCAAGAAAAATCGTTGAGTTCTCAGAATATTTTAGCTCTATTAGTTATTTTATCTAGAGCATCAAAAGACGAAAAAAATAAAAAATGAATTTAAAATCGATTTGGCCTTATGTCATTGTTTTTGC
>CAKZLL010000249.1 GCA_937125475.1 uncultured Saprospiraceae bacterium
CGAAAAACTTACGAATAAACAGGTCAATATACTTTGCTCATTTAAGACACATAAAAGTGTTTTCGTGAGGCATGGTCTAACTTTCGCGCTTTGTACAATCGAAAAAAAGCAAGCAGTAGATACATTAATCGACTTATCAACCGATAAAAATTCTAGTGTTCGGGATTGGGCAACTTTTGGACTAGGAAGTCAAATTGACTGGGATACAGAAAAAATAAGAACTGCTTTATGGAATAGGGTTTTAGATGAAGAAATTGCTCCTAAGTTAGAGGCTATTTCGGGATTAGCACAGCGAAAAGACCCTAGAATAAAGGCTATTTTAATTGAAGAGCTTAAAGAAATAGATGAAGATAGTTTAGTTATCTTACGGGCTATTGATGCATTGAATGATAAAAGTTTTATTCCGCTTATCGAAAAGAAAATTGAGCAAAACAAAATATCAAGTACTCTTAATGAAGAATCGCTTACAACTACTTTAGATAATTTAAAGTCTATTGATAACAGAAATTCTTAATATCAAAGAAATTCCTAACTTCGCTTAAATTCAAAATTCAAGATACTTAAATTAAATACACTGTAATAAAAGTTATTTAAGATCTAAGTTCAGAGAACCGATACCGTTTGTAGCTATAAATAAATGGATTTTTTTAGGTATAGCGCACCAACACCAAAATATAATATGTTGTTAATCAAATGTTTGTGTTTTGTGTCGGTACGCTGTACCTAAAATTTAACTTCTTAATCATTTTCTACAAACGGTGGCGTTGCGCTGCAACTAAAATATCAAATAATTTTTGTTACATTGCATTGAGTAGCAACAATTAAAAAAACCAACATCTATCTATAAAACATAGAATTTAAGCAAATTATATATTATATTTGATAATAATATTATCAAATAAACATCCAAAAGCTAAAAGGGAAATGCCCTAATTTAGAAATCAGATAAAACATTATTAAATAATAAATCCTAATAAAAACACTCAAAATACATCAAAGAAAACAATACAACAATGAATAACACATCTGTTTATTGCATTAGTGGTTTAGGGCTGGATGAACGGTTATTTTTTCAAATCAACATTCAAGCTAAACAAGTCAATTATATCCAATGGATTGATCCTCTACCTAATGAAACGCTCGAAGATTATGCCCGAAGAATGCTCAATCAAGTACAAGAAGAAGGAAATATTGTATTAATTGGTGTTTCTTTTGGTGGAATGATGGCGATTGAAATGGCAAAACTCAAACGTATAGAACAGGTTATTATCGTTTCCAGTATTAAACAAAAAAAGGAATTACCGCCATTTTTTAAGCTAATGAAAACAGTACCACTTTATCCTTATTTTACTAAAAAATGGAGAGACAAAACCAAATTTCTTTGGAGAAAATTTTTCGGATTAGATACGGACGAGGCTAAATTTTTCTTTGATGAAATGCTAACTACAACAAGCGAAGCCTATAAAACATGGGCAATTGATCAAATGATAAAATGGAGAAATACCGACTATCCTAATAATTTAATTCACATTCAAGGGACGAAAGACCTCATCTTTCCTCATAAACACCTTTCAAATCCAATCTTAGTTAAAAATGGTACTCATGGCATGATTGTCTCTCATGCAGACGAAATTAGTGCAATCATTAACCAGATATTAGTTAAACAAGTAGAAAATTATAAAAATATGTAGAATAGATCAAATTCTTATGGTTTTTATAATCTTTAAGTGTAAATTTGACACCATGAAACAGCTTACTCAAATACATCAAATAACAAAAGAAAAATTCGATTCATTTGACCTTATTCGCATGAAAAATGACAAGGCTGAATTAGCCTTTATTCCTGAATTTGGTGGGGATATCGTCGAACTTAATATGCTGGTTAATGGCGAAAAAACCAATATATTAGATAGTTATCATTCTGCGGAGGAATTAATCCAATTCGATTATTACAAAAGCGCTTTACTTTTACCTTTTCCTAATCGTTTAAAAAATGGACAATACCAATTTGATGGAAAAACCTATCAATTCCCAATTAATAACGCTGAGACAGGAAATGCGCTACATGGCTTCAAGGATTTCTATAAAATGGAAGTCACTTCTATAGATGAAAATAACTGCTCAGTCACCTTAAAAAGCCAATATTTAGGTAATAATTCTTCTTATCCTTTTCCTTTTGACTTAGAAATTCAATATCAATTAGACGAATACAATGGTTTTGTCTGTCAAGTCAGCCTTACTAATCCTAATGATACCGCAATTCCTATTGGTTTTGGTTGGCATCCTTATTTTCAGTTCGGTAATTCTGTCGAAAAAATAGCTTTAACTTTACCTAAAGTCGATCGAATTGAGATTGATGACACAATGATTCCTACGGGAAAAGAGACTGAATTTACTGTTTTTTCTTCTAGTCAATTCATTAATGATACCGAATTAGATACCTGTTTCAAAATAAAAGAAAATTACGGAACAGCATTAATAGAATTAGCTATTCCAGATCAAAACACCAGAATGACTTATTGGCAAGAAGCGGATAAATTTCCTTATTTTCAATTGTTCACACCTCCTTCAAGAAAATCTTTAGCAATTGAGCCAATGACTTGTAATATTGATGCTTTTAATAATAAAGAAGGTTTATTGCGTTTGGAAAGTGAGGAGCGATTTACTGGCAAGTTTGGAATAAAGGTTAGTTCTTTATAAGAATATGCATAAAAACCTATAAAAAATAGAACAATGAATGCCTCTAATTAAAGGCATTCATTGTTCTATTTAGACCTATTGTTCCGAAACTCTTAATGATTTCTGTTGATTTCTTAATTAATTCTCCAAGTGTTTTCTCCTCTTCTTCTGTCCATTTTCCTAAGACAAAATTAATTTGTCTTCCTTTTGAAAATTCATCTCCGATACCAAATCTAATTCTAGCATATTTAGAACTAATCGTTTGATTGATGTCTTTCAGACCATTATGACCGCCATCACTGCCTTTACCACGCAGTCTTATTTTGCCGAAAGGCAAATTTAAATCATCAACAACGATCAATAAATTTTCTTGCTGAATTTTTTTCTTTTGCATCCAATAGTTAACCGCCTTTCCACTCAAATTCATGAAAGTAGAAGGTTTTACTAAAGTAAATGCCCGTCCTTTATGCTTAAATTCTGCAACATCACCGAGTTTATCCGTTTTAAATTCCACTTTAAACTCTTCTGCTAGAACATCCAAAACATCAAAACCAATATTGTGTCGAGTGCGATGATATTCAGGACCAATATTTCCCAAGCCGACAATTAAATATTTCATTTCTATAGGTATTTCCTCTTCCACTTCTTTTGAAGCGTTTTGATAAATAAGAGCGAATAATTTCTTAAACCAACTCATTTTATTAAAATTAATGCTCCTTTTTTAAGGAAGCTTACAAATAGCAAAAGAGGCTTTTGTTTTTTCAACAAAGCCTCTTTTAAAATTAGTTGTGTAATAAACACTTCTCAACAAGTGGTTATCAAGTGTTTATTATTTTCTCTAAGCTTCTTCTGCTGCTGCTGCTCCACCAGCTTTAGCTTCCTCAGTCATTTCTGAACGTAATGCACGAGGAACTTCAACACTAGCTACAGGAATAGCAGGAGGGTTCGTTATTTCAACGCCATCTACAGCTTGAATATCACGAATACGAACAACGCTACCTAATCCTAATTCAGATACATCAACTGTTACATGATCTATTAATTGCTCAGGTGTTGTTTCTATTTTTACAGAACGAATAATTTGCTGTAATTTTCCACCTACTTTTACGCCTGGCGCACTACCCGTAATTCTTACAGGTACAACTACTTTCACCTTTTTATTAGGTACTAATTCAACGAAATCAATATGCATGATTTCATCAGTAACAGGGTGAAATTGAATATCTTTAATAATACTCTTTATTGTAGAACCACCAAGGCTGATTTCTGCCAATTTGAAATCTGGCGTATAAATCAACGTTTTAAAGGCGTTTTTATGAGCATGAAAATGTAAGACATTTTCGCCACCGTAAACTACGCACGGAACATTTCCTTCTCTTCTTACCGCTTTCGCGTATTTTGTCCCAACGTCCTGTCTTTTAGTTCCTTCTATTGCAACCGTTTGCATGACTTTACTCTTTTTTGTATAAAAATGCTATTTAAAAAATTGCTCCTTTCAAAGCGATTGCAAAAATAGAACAATCACCTTAGAATTAAAAATGTATTGCTATTTTTTTTTCATATTAATTACCTATACAAGTAATAAGCCCTAAAATGCAATAAAATAACACTTCTAATTTACTTTTAATAACTAAAATAATACTTATTGTCTAGCGAGAATTAACGAATAATTGCGAAATTGAGCGATATTCACATACATTTTTGATCGCTCTTGCAAAAAGCTTCGCTGTTGAAAGTACTTTAATTTTATCGCTTTCTCTTTGTAAAGGAATAGTATCGCAGACGATTAATTCCTCCAAATTAGAGGCCTCAATACGTTCGTAAGCTGGTCCAGACAAAACAGGATGCGTACAAATTGCTCGAACACTATTCGCTCCTTTATCCAAAATCAATTGTGCGGCTTTTGTCAATGTTCCTGCTGTATCAATAATGTCATCAACTAAAATAACATCTTTTCCAACTACATCTCCAATGACCGTCATTCCTGCTATTTGATTCGCACGTTCACGGTGTTTGTCACAAATAACTAAATCCGCACCAAAATACTTAGCATATTCTCTAGCACGCTTCACTCCACCTACATCAGGCGCAGCAAAAGTAAATTTAGAACCGCCAATAGATTCCAAATACGGATAAAAAATGATTGTTGATTGTAAGTGATCGACAGGAATATCGAAAAATCCTTGTATTTGTCCAGCGTGCAAATCCATTGTCATAACGCGATTAGCGCCTGCAGCTTCTAATAGATTCGCCACTAGTTTTGCGCCGATTGCCACACGAGATTTATCTTTTCGATCTTGTCGAGCATAGCCAAAGTAAGGAATAACCGCTGTGATGTAATGTGCAGAAGCTCGTTTTGCTGAGTCAATCAACAAAAGCAATTCCATTAGATTATCGGATGGAGAAAAAGTCGATTGTACAAAAAAAGTATAACATCCACGGACAGATTCTTGAATAATAGGAGACATTTCACCATCACTAAATTTTTCCATTACCATTTTTCCTAATGGTTGTCCATGAAAATCTGCTATTTTATCTGCTAAATAATGAGAAGCTGTACCCGAAAATAAACGAACCTGATTACTATTCTTGATAGTCATTTTCTTGTTATTTCATTCGAAATTAAATTCTAAACAACAATAATGCGCCAATAAGAAGCATAGGCAAAACACCAATAATACCACCTATAATCATCAAGGTGAGCCAAAGCGAACTCATCCCTCCTATTGCCAACATGATCGCTGAAAGTGCAAAGGTAATAATCCCAAGAAAAATGACAACCAATAGTAGTTTTAAAACCCATAAATCGTCATGATTTTTTAAAATACGGAAGAGTTTGGCACGTTTTGTCCATTTTTTATAGAAAGGTGAGCCTTTTTTTTGTGATATGGATATTTTAAGTGCCGTTTTATTTTGTGGTGCGCGTGCAGCGTTAAGGGGCTTTATTCCACAAAGCAATAAGAAACAAACCAAGAATAATAATTTTCGTTTCGTGGCAATAATATATATATGCTTCAATTCTAGTTCATTTTAAATGGCACGATCAATTGAAATTCTGGCACAACTACCTTAAAAGTAGACAAATCTGATTCTCTTTGCATCAAAAAAGTACCATGCATCATGCCAATTTCTGTCATAAGCGGCAACCAAGAAGCGTATTGATGAAATTCATTTGGCTTCAAAATCGGCTGTTCACCAATCACGCCTTCGCCTTCGACTTCTCTTTTTGCACCATTGCTATCGTAAATAAACCAGTGCCGACGCAACAGTTGAACGATTTCATTACTATTGTTTTCAATATGAATTTTATACGAAAAAACATACTTTTCATTGCCTCGTGCAAAGCCCTCAAATTTTGAGATAACACTTATTTTTATCCCTTTTGTAATAGCTGTCACCATAATTTCTGATTTAATCTATTAAGCAGCAATTCTTATTAAAAATTGCTGCCTATTAAGTCTTTTGCTGTTAAAGTTATGTATTTTCAATAAACTTATACCTCGATAGCTAACAATTTTTCAATTATTTCTTCTGCATTTTGCAGTGCAATCGCCAAATCATCATTCAATAAAACCAAATCACACTTGCTTTCATAAGTCAACTCTTCCGTAGCACGTGCAATTCTTTTGCGTAAACTATCTTCTGTTTCCGTTTGTCTACCACGCAATCGTTCAAATAAAACAGCAGGCGAAGGCGGTTTAACAAAAATCGTTACGGCTTCATCTCCATAATTCTCCTTAATATTCATCGCTCCTTTCACATCTATATCAAAAACAACACCTTTCCCCAAATTTCTTAATCGTTGGATTTCTGACTTGAGCGTACCATAATATTGATCTTGATAAACTTCTTCCCACTCTAAAAAATCGCCTTCCTCCGTTTTTTTATACCATTCTTCTAAGGATAAAAAATAATAATCCTTTCCGTGAACTTCATGTGGCCGTTTGCTACGTGTTGCAGCAGAAACCGAAAAAGCCAATTCATCATATTTAGATAATAAATGGCGAACAATGGTCGTTTTTCCAGCTCCCGATGGTGCAGTAAATATGATTAGTTTCCTCATTAATTCTATTATGTATATTTTTAAAATTGAAATGACCGATTCAGTCTGTTTTTAAATCATCCATTTTCAGCATCTTTATAATCCTCAAAATTAAATACAATTGGTTGATTAACCAATCCTTTTGTTGAATTCATGTTAGATGCATTAATAAATGTTGTTTTTCCTATTCTTTTTGTTCCATAACTAGCGTGAATATGTCCAAAAATGTGGAATTTAATTTTTAATAATCTTAATCTTTTAGCTAATTCTTCACATCCGATTGATCTCCCAGAACGAGATTGATCCAAAATTCCATGAGGAGGCGTGTGGGTGATCAGTATTTCAGTGTCTTTTGGTATTAAATCCCAATGTGCTTTCATTTCTTCGCCCCGCTTTTTTCCAAATGCCCAACCTACCAAATCTGGCTGAACGGGAGAGCCCCAAATTTTTATACCATTAATAATAACACCGCTATCATTGAGGTATTTGATTTCTTTGGGAAGCATTTCAAGGAACAGTTCATTTTCTTCTGCTGCAAAAAAGTCATGATTTCCGCCAATCAATATTTTTGTATCAAAATCAAGTGCTTTATACCAAAGCAAAAAATCCTTTAAATCCCCAGAACTTCCATAATGACAAAAGTCTCCCGAATGAATAATCACATCGCCTTTGGGCAATTTCAATTTCCTATGTTGCCCATGTGTATCCGATATTGCTACAAATTTCATATAATCATCCAATTTATTTTTTTATTCGATATAAAATTCCTTCATCAAAAGGAGACCAAATAGCCGTTTTAATATCAGCTTTTTTTAATCCTCTATTGATCCATTCATTGCAGGTCTTTATACAATTATAACTGCCTTTTCCTTCATAGAAATAATCCCTAGTCGTATATCCTGCACCTTCAATTTTAAGAAAATTATTATCAGAATTAGTAGCAAATGATTTTTCAATATATGCTATTAATTTTTCGCGTTGTTCTTTGCAGATTTTAATTTCAATAAAACTATTCCGTTTCTTATAGTGCTTCGTAATATGCATCACTGAACTACTTTTAAGAAACATTGCTCGTACAACTGTTTTAGTAGATAAATCGTCCCAAGTTGGCGTATTGATGAAAAAACCTTTATCGCCCCAGCCAAATGCTATGAATTTAGGATGTCCAATTCCATCTAATTTTTTAATCAATCCTGTATCAATATCATTTATATCTAATATAAAATCCAGATGAATGCCGTTAGTTTGAATGAATATTGTTTCCGTTTCATCGCAATGATGATTCGTCGGGTTTGTACTAATTAAAGCTAAAACAACCGCCAAAATAAAATAACTCAAAATGAGCATTAAGATAAAAAGCACTGTTCTTATTGTGTATTTTATTATTTTTTTCAAAGGTGTAGTTTCTTTTTTAATTCAAAAAATCAGAAACATTTATTAATTTAAACTCATTTAAACCTTCATTCAATTTATCTAAAAAAAATGTTTCATCTTTAGTTCGACCAAATGGTTTTATGATTTCTTTTGCTTCATCCGTCATCAAAACGTATAATGGTTGAGAATTAGACTGAAATTTCTCTACTTGTATCCTAGCATTCAAAGTGCCTATTTTTTTCTTATTTTCAATACTTTCAATAGATTCTTCTGAAAGTCCTAGCTCATATATTTGATCTAAATTCTCTAATTCTCGTCTATCATCAACATATAAAATAACCGTTATAAAGTTATTATTAAGTGTTTTTCTAATCTTTTTCGACTTAATCAAATGATGTTGAAACTCATCATACCCGACACATCCATGCCCTGTAAATTGCAAAAACAAGGGTAAATTAGATTTTTTTGCGCAAGCTAATCCTTCTTGATAATTGGCTAATGTGTGTAAATCATATACTTTTCTATAACTGGAATAGCCTTTGTATTTTTCCGTATTTTCAGGAGTTATCGTTTCTTTTTGTTGACAACCTACCAAAAATATCGTAATAAGAATGAGTAAGTTTATGCTATTATTCATATTTTTATCTTGGTTATTTTCATCTAAAATACTGAATAATCATCATGACGAACCAATAAGCAACTAACAATCCAAGTAAAAAAACCAAGACAAATTTTTATTTCCATCCATCAAATCCTTCACGACGTAGTAGTTAAAAGCAATCAAAATTAGTTGTCTTTTATTATGACTTAGCACTTATTTCAATCCATTAATATAATCTGACAAGATGGTAATGCTTTTTGTAATGCCTCAATTTCCGCCTCTGGCATTTCATTCTTTCCAAAAATCAACACTCGTAATTGTTTCAATTTATACAATTCTTTTGGAACTGTAACCAATTGATTATTCCCAAGAGATAAACTTATCAAATTTTGCAAATGCACAAAGGATTTAGGTAATTCTGTCAATTGATTACTACTTAAATAAAGTTGTTCCAATTGTCTCAAATCACCAAATGATTCAGGTAATTTCTCTAATTGATTATCTTGTATTAGTAAAAGTTTCAGATTATATAGTTGAGTAAAGTATTTGGGTAGTTCTCTTAGCTGATTATCAGGTAATTCAAGAGATTCTAATTGATATAACTTGCACAATGATTCTGGTAATTCCTTTAATTGATTATTATCAATTTTCAGCCTTTTTAATGTTTTTAAATCACCAATATTTGACGGTAATTGAGTGAGAAGTGTATTAAAAACAAGTAAAGTTTCGAGTTTCTTCAAATTCATAATTGAATTAGGCAAAGAAGTAATCGGGTTATCATCAATTGATAATAGCTCTAAATTTACTAGTTCACTGATATGATCTGGAATAGTTTCCAATTGATTGCCGCCAATATATAACGTTTTCAATTGCTCCAACTTTGAGATAGAAACAGGCAATGTTTTAAGTTTGTTTCCATCAGCATTTATCCAAAGAAGGCTTTTCATTTCACCCAAACTATTTGGTAATGTTACCAATTTATTATTCGCCAAATTTAAGTAAGATACCTTTTTCAACTGACCAATACTTTCTGGTAATGTTATTAGTCGATTGCTACGTAAATCTAAATGTGTTAAATTTTTTAAGTTACCGATACATTGAGGCAATTTTGTTTGTTTTGTATTTACTATTGAAAATTTTTCTAAATTCCTTAACAAACAAATAGAATCCATCAATACCGCATATTCTTTTCCTGAAACACGTATTGTCAATGTTTTAGCTATCTCTCGCTTTTTTAATGCTGCTTCAATAGAACTAAACTTCTGAGCGAAGGTAATAGAACCACTCAAAAGGATAAGCACCATCAATAAGATAATTTGTTTCATTTTCAATATCTTGGAAAAGTTATAATTATACGTATTTCAATTATAAGTGTCGTGCAAAAATCGTCAATTAAATCTATTGCACAGCTACTTTAGTGCTGTGACAATGTAGTATACAAATCTGGGTTTTAACCCAATATTACTTGAATTTGGGGTTAAAACCCCATTTTTAGCTTAACTCAATACCGCACTAAAGTAGCGGTGCAATTGAAAATTAATACGATAAAGTTAATTGATTCTCTACTGATTTAGATGTCCATGAACCCAAAAATGATTGGAATATATAAGGACCATCAGTCATTTAATCACGATTTTTTCTGAGAATTTTATCCTATCCATTTCGTTCATTATTTTGTTGAATTTAATAGACTTGTTGGACATAATTTTACTATTCGCTAGGTTTTATTTTTTTCAATTTATAAATAACGCTAAGATCAGATTTAAAATGCCCTATTTGTTCAATGACTAATTCCACTTCCTTTTCTTGGTTTAAATAATCATCAAGCAGTTTTAATTCCTCCTCTGTAATAACAATTAAATGAGCATATTCTAAACTATTAGATTGAATCAATGGTAAAAATAAAACATTCAATGCTTTCATTTCTGTAAGGAAATAACCTGCATAAAGCCCAAATTCATTGGTTTTTGAGAAAACACTATCAGCTTGTATAAGCTTCTTAGCTTCCTCTTCTTTTCCTTCATTTATGTAAGCAAAATATTGTTCTAATTTATCCATCTTATCCGAATAAACTTCTATTCCTTTTAATAATTCTTCTCTTTCATCTCCTATAATATGACTAGATGTAGAGAAATGAAATTTATTTCCGATTGTTCCTTTTACAGTTAACATATTGTTAGATTTAGGATTACAACTTAAAAGACTAGAGCTTATTAAACCGATAAAAAAGATGTTAACAACATACTGCATGATGTTTTTCATGATGTTTTTTTTAATTAAGAATTAATCTCCGAAAGAATTAAATTTTTACTTTTTTGAGGCAATTCACTATTAGACAAACCTTCCAAAAATGCTCGTTTAAATTCTAAATCTTCAAATAAATATCTAGTACTCTCAAAAATCCTTTTAAGTTGTTCATTATCAATGAGTGCGATCATTGTCTTTAATATATCGGTTGGTTTATCATCATCAACTAAGTAAAATCTTAAAAGTGCCACAGACGGAATAGAGGAACAGTTCGAATTTTCCATTATACCCGAACTATCAAGTTCGGCTAACCGATCTCTATAATATATATAAAACTCCTTTGAAAGATTGATACAAAAACTAGCAATATAATGATTTAATGGTGTTTTAAATTCACAGAATATTTCCAAAAAAGCACTGACAATTTCTGACAATTTTATCCCAATAATATTGTTCGCAGATCGGATCATTAGCGTTAGCATATAACTCGTTAATCTAGGCATACCTGTGTTAAGCGACATAGCAAGCGGAATAAGCCGACAAACTAAAATTCGTTCTTCTGATAAAAATTCAATGCCTTTTGGCGCATTCTTTTTCTTGAGAAGGTCTTCTAATTCTTGCTTTCGTTCAGACCATGGTACTGGATTTCTCATTAATTCAAAACAATTGAGGAGCGGCTCACAAAGGATTTTGTTTCGATCAGACAAATCCGAAGCTAAAGCGAATGTGCTTTCAGATAGCATTTGATTAGCTATCAAATCGCTTTCGCATTGCTTAATAAAAATAACTAGATTGATCATGGAACAGCGTATTTTGGTTTTGTAAAACCTAATTTTGAATGTAAATTTTCTGAAATTTTCTTATTACTGGTTTTATGTATTCCTCTCTCTCTAACCTTCTTATTGTCATTTTTTTTTCTGAGAGATGTTCTATGATCCACTTTCGGTTTTGGTGCTTATAAACGCCCCACATATTAGGAAATATGATTTGATTTTGAAATGAATTGGTAGTCCAAATAGTCGTATCAGTCTTAAAAAATTTAGATTGAAATATGGTATCTTTTGCAAATCGAAGGTTTTCTTTAGGATAATGTTTCTTTGATTTTTCAACCCAAGACGGTCGCGGTATGTCTTCAACATCAATTTCTTCCCATTCTCCTGCAAGTTGATTAATATCAAAATAAGGCGTTTTTTTAATCTTATTATATTCGATATTTCGATTTTCCTTTCCGTAAACTAATCCTGTAATTTTATGATCAGAGATAGCGCTAATATGAATAATCACATCCCAAAGGTCATCTATTATTAAAAATAACTCATCCTCAAAAGTCTGAATATTCCAAGATTGATCCGATGTAAGGTAAGACAATAGTTCAGAAGTATAAAAACGCTGATTGTCTCCAAATTCGATCCAAACACTATCAGTAGAGGATAAACAATCCTTATAAACTGTACTTTTTAGCTGTTTCTCAAGTTTCTCTATATTTTTACTTTGTTTAAAATTCTTTAGCTTTTCAAATACAGCTTTATTCAGTTCGGTATCCGATTTAATCATTACGATAAGCTCTTTCTCTGTTAAAGTAACTATTTCAAAAATAACATTAAATCCTTTAAAGTATAGAAAAACATCAGATCCTTCCTTGATACAGTGAGCTGTTCTTTCTCGACCTTGATGGTTCTCATAATCAAACATTTTTTCTATCAGACTATCCTTATCAAATGACCAGACTATATTATTTTTAACTTTTTGATCTTTCCAAGAAAGACCATCATCTAATGATTCAGAAGTATATTTTAAGGTCCATTTCCCATCTATCGAAGGAGTAAAAAATTGACATCCACTAATATTTATTGCAAGAAATAAAAGTATGATTAATATTCTCATTATGTTATTTTGGCTTGTTATTCAAATATTGTATATGAATTTCTCTTCCAATACATTAAATATTTAGCTGCAAATTCTTTCACGGTTTCATCCGTTTCTTGAGTTCCTTTCAACAAATCTGGATAAACTCTTTTGCCGCTCACTCTACTAAATAATTTTAGAATTGGAATTTTATTTATTGGTTCTGCTTTGTCGTAGGTAGCTCGAATTTGAGTTAATGTCTCATTATCTGGATGTCTCGAAAGGTGATTGATAGCTATCTTTTTAACCTGCGCATCGTTTGAATTTAATTTTTCAATTAAGTAATCATCAATCCCATATTCATCCATTTTTATGATAGAAATTGCGGCTGATTGCCTCACTAATCCATTTTTATGATAAAGGTATTTTTTTAGAAAAGCGACTTCTTTTATCTTTTCTATTTCGCCTAAACCAAGGATCGTAATAGGTAAATTATTTTCTTCTTCAATCTGCTTTTTATAAAATAGAGCAAAATCAATGTTTTCATTCTTCAATTCAAATCGTGCCAAATCTCTTATCCAAAATGATTTATCTACTAAAAAAGGAATCCATTCTTCCTTAGTTATTTTATTCATTTTCAATAAACTATAAAGCGCATGTAATCTTACTTTGTTATGTTTATCATTTAATAAATGCTCTTTCAAGGCTGGAACATCAATTTTTGAAAGGTTTTCAGCAATCAACCTTCTAATTGAAAAATTTTTATCTTTTAGCAAAATTGGAATGATTCGAGCATCAATATTTTCGCCTTTTAATATATACCTTGCAAGAATTAGTCGATGCTTTTCTTTTTGTTTTGGGAAAACGGAACATAAATAATCTACATTTTCAACGGTTAGAAAATTTAGTACTTTTTCATATCCACTTCTAAGATTAACTCTTTTGACCTTCAATAACCACTCAACAATTGGCAGTTGTTCGAGCAGCACTTCAAAATATTCCCTTCTCAAAAACTGATCTAAAGTTATT
>CAKZLL010000250.1 GCA_937125475.1 uncultured Saprospiraceae bacterium
CGATCATTCCAGGATTAAAACCGATTACGAAAAAGTATCAATTACAATCTTTGCCTCGTTACTTCTTTATCGACTTACCAGACGATTTGGTTTCTGCGATGCAAGCAGCAAAAGATGCCGCAGGTAGAAAGCAAGTTGGTATAGAATGGTGCGTTCAACAATCTAAAGAGCTGAAAGAAAGAGGTGTACCAGTATTGCATTATTATACGATGGGCAATGGCGAGATAATTAAAAAAATTATCAAACAGGTCATTTAAAAATGATGAATGGTAGACGGGGTTTCCGTCTACCATTTATCTTCAAGTTTAACAACTCTTTTATCGAATGATGAAATCTTCTTCTTCATCAATACCATTTTCGATACGATGTGACTCGACATCTTCAATAATTGGCAATTCGATAAAGAATGCAGTTCCAATACCTTCTTCGGATTCAAAATAAATTTGCCCCCCTACGTTTTCAATTATCTTTCTTGAGATCGCTAAACCTAAGCCTGTACCAGAATTCTTAGTCGTAAAATTTGGTACAAAAACCGAATTTTGTTTATCTTCTGGAATTCCACAACCACTATCTTTTACTTTGACCATCGCATGATCATGTTGATGATAAAGACTAATATCAATATGTCCTTTTCGATCATCAGGAATGGCTTGTATAGCGTTCTTGACTACATTATTAAATACACGCATCAATTGCTCTTTATCTACAAATACCGTAAACTGCTGTTCCGCAGTTTCTAACTGCATCGTAACTTCATCATTTTCACTAAACAAGTTATAAACAGAAGTAATTAAATCATTGATATTAAGGTATTCGTTTTCCGCTTTTGGCATTTTAGCAAAATTGGAAAATTCCGTTGCAATCCTTGATAAACTATCAATTTGTTCTATTAATGTATAAGAGACACGTTTGAGCATTGGTTCGATATCGTCAGGGCGCATTTTATAAGCTCGTACCAAATATTGAATACTCAACTTCATTGGAGTAAGTGGATTTTTAATCTCATGAGCTACTTGTTTAGCCATTTCGCGCCAAGCACCTTCTCGCTCTGAGTTGGCGAGTTTATTGGCACTCTTTTCTAATTCCACTAGCATTTTATTGTATTCGTCAATGAGCGTACCAATTTCATCCTTGGTTTCCCATTCAAGTGGCTCATTTTTCTTACCTAATTCTACCTTTTTCAATTTATCTCTCAATTCGAATAATGGTCGGGTGATTGAATTGGCTGTAATAATTGCTGCAATAAATCCAATGACCAGCAATGCCACATATACATTCAATAATGTCCCGATAAAATCCGCTACATCTTCATTAAAATCACTTCGCTCAGAATAGTACGGTAAGCCCAGATACCCTACATTATCACCGTCAGCATCCTTGACCGCTCGATAAGCAACACGATAGGAAAGCGTACCAATATTTTCTTTTTCAGTAAAATCCTTTAATCCTTTTTGTTTCATTTGATAAAACGGATAAGGAGACATTTGAGGCGCGATTAATCCTTTATTGAATATTTCAGGTTGAGAAGCTTTTCCTAATTTTCCATCATTATCAAATAAATTAATATCCAAGCGGTGGATTTTTGCCAAAGCATCAACATCCAATTGATAAGTAGAATCCTTAGCATTTTGTACCATCCAATATTCGGCGGAAGCCACAACACCCTTCGCCTTTCGACCAAGACGAGAATAATGATATTCATCCGAATCCGCTCGAAAATAAAAGAATGTCACTAATCCAATCGTTAAAAAAGTAACAATAATAACTGCAATAACCGACACTTGAATCCGATTTCTAAGAGAAGGTTGAGGCGAAAAAGAAATAATTAATTTTTGAGGTAAAACATTGGTTATTCGACTGACCAATATGATAAGTATAATAAAAATGGATAAAAAACAAAAGACATAGGAAAAAGCAGATAATGGTCGAAAAGGATCGTCTTGATCTTTTCCAACAATGACAACTTGACTTTCATCCGAACCATAAACCAAGTAAGAGCGATTTTTGCGTGTCGTAAAACGATAAGCTGTTTCTTCGTTATTCGATTTAAATTCTTGGAGATTTGTGTAACTATTGCCTTTTTCTTTTATTTTATTTTTATTCTTATAAACAGCATAATCATAATCCAAACCAGTGCTAGATGTTAAACTTCTATCTGTCAGTAGCTCTGGATATTGATTAATTTCTTCTATATTTTTAGGCTCATATTGAATAACAACCATTCCTTTTGATAAGCTGTCATTGTCTCTAACAATAGGAATTTGAGCGATATATCTATAATCAGTTTCGTCCCGCCAAAAAGATAAATGTTTAGCAGAGGTTGTATCTGCATTAGCTAGAATATCTTTTAAATCGGCAAAAGGTAATTTCTCTCCTCGTCGTCCTTCTCTGTTTCGGCCAAAGAAATGGACATCAAATGTATAATTTTCTTGTAAGTAAGCATTTTCTTTATTCAGCTCCTCTATTACTTTAAGTGTAGAACTTTTAGGAATAATCGGATTATTGATATTGTTTAGTAAGTTCTCTTTATATAGTTGGTTTTCAACTAATTTAAATTCTTCCTCCATTTTTAAATCTCGCTTCATTGCTAATCGCTCCGCAAAAACAACACGCTGATTGTGCTCTTTTTCAATATTATAATGTAGCAATAACCCCGTTATAAAAATGGCATAAGTGAATACTAATCCGCCCATCCATTGCACTGTAGCTTGAGGATTTTTTACTAACTTCTCAAATAAAACAATGTAAAAAACCGTAAAGAAAAGTAGAATAGTATAATACCAAGGAATGATATATGAAATGGATAAAACGATAGAAGGAATAATCAACATTAATGCTACACTACCTTTAAATTGATCCGATATATTGGCTTTAATAGTCGTATGAATCAGTTTGAAAGAGAATAAAAACAAACTCAATACTAATAAAGAAATCGATATGAACGCTAAAATACTGTACTGATTAAGATTAAAAACGTTATCAAAATCGAACAAAATCTTAGCCTCTAAAACAATATCTCGAATAATATTATTGATCCAAAAAATACTACAAGTAATCATAGCATAACCTCCTAAAACAAAGCTTTTTTGCTGCGTTTCGGGATAATCAACTAGTTTTTTTAACTTGACTTCCTTAAAGAAAAACGCTACAATCCATAATAATAGAATGGCATTGATAAACAATCCAATAACAGAACCAGAAATAATCGGCGCAATAAATTGGCTAGATTGAAAGAGTTGAATATCATCAAAAACAGTATAAAGCGGAAATGTTAGGCTGAAAAAACGGATTAAAAAAATCGAAATCACTAAAAATGAAAAACCTCTAACTGGTGTTTTTTTATGGCTAAATAATAAGGCATAACGATTAACGAAAGCACCTAGAAAAATAAAACCCAAAGCATAAAATAAAACCAAGAAATTCCGCATCGTGTAAGACGTAAATGGGCCAGTTGACTTGATATAAAAGAAGTTTTCTCCTTTTATATCTTTAATAACCGCATCTTTCGGATTGTCACTAGTTACAATTTCCTTGGGTAATTGTTCTTTTAATGCAAAATGATCATCAATATGTTCATTTTCAATATCATATTCATAATAAATCGGAATAACCCCAATTAATATATACTTTTTATCTTTATGTAAAATAACATCCTTGATCAGTTCATAACGACTTTGATTCGGTTTAACCATTTTAAACTCCTGTTCGGTAGTCTTCCGAACTTCTTCTAAAACAGGAAGCGTTTTATTGCTCGACCAAAAGATTAAAGAATCCTCCTCGTAAATAAAAAAGGAATATTCCTTATTAATAAAGTCCTGTATTTTTGTCCAATCGTCGTCGTTATATTCATTGTTTGCCAAACGACCAATGAGTCCTTTATCCTCAAAAATAGCTACAACTTCATTTTCACTGCTTCTCAAATAACCTTCTATTTGATCCACATAATGACTTAAATCATTATTCCGATGATTAGTAACATCCAAGGCATAAGCAATTCCAATAAGGACAATTGCTACAATTAGTATAATGTATTTTTGAAAAAATTTCATAGTTGTTTTGTCGTATTGTCAGCGGCAATTTTTTTAATTGATAATGGAGAATTGATTATGAGGCTGTACAATTATTGATTGTTTTATTGGAAGTAAAACTAAGTAATTTGATTAATTAAAATAAAAATAGTTCAGGTTTCTTGATTAACTAATTGATAACCAAACTATTTTAATTTTAACTCCTTATTTTATTATTCTTAATAATAAATAATTACCACAAAAATCATGCTGTAAGTCGCTAAAAGGTATTAATCAAACCATTGCTAAAATTTTTATACTTAAAATTTACATTTCAAGTATAAAAGACTTCATGTAATAAAGGCAAAATAATAGAATTTATCCTGTGTTTGTGAATTTTTTTGCAATACATTTTTGAAAACCGCAAATAAGTCTATATTTTGATGCGGTTTATAGAAACAGTTAAATTTGAGTTCAACAACTAATCAATAAAATTATGAAAAAAATATTAGCCATATTCTTTACAATGTTTGCTATTCCAATGTCACTCTTAGCGGAAGACAAAAAGGGTTTAGATGAAATAGTCAATGATGCATTTATGCCAGTCGCAACTGCTTGGGAAGGTTTCATCTTGACTTCTGTTCCTATTGCAGGACAAAATATTCCGATTGTTGTGATGTTATTAGTATTGGGCGCAACGTTTTTTACTATTTATTTCAGCGTTCCTGGTATTACTAAATTCAAATTAGCAATTAATACCGTAAGAGGAAAATACGATGAAATCGAAGGACATGGACTTGAAAAAACAGAATTATTTGTTGGTAATAATCATGACCTAAAAGATACGATTAGAGATGAAAGCGCAGAAGGAGAAGTCAGTCATTTTCAAGCATTAGCAACAGCCGTTTCAGGAACTGTTGGTCTTGGAAATATCGCTGGTGTTGCTGTTGCAATCGCTTTAGGTGGTCCTGGTGCAACATTTTGGATGGTAGTATGTGGTCTTTTGGGTATGTCTACTAAATTTGTAGAATGTACTTTAGGGGTTAAATATCGTGATGTTGGTGAAGATGGTACGGTATATGGTGGTCCGATGTATTACTTATCTAAAGGTATTTCTGGCGGTTTTGGTAGAGGCTTAGGAATTCTTTTTGCGGTGCTTTGTGTTGGTGCTTCATTTGGAGGTGGTAATGCTTTTCAATCTAATCAAGCAGCAGTACAGATTTCTTCTTTACTTGGTTTAGAAGGCGGTTCGACTGGTGTTTTTATTGGTATTGCATTAGCGATTGGTGTAGGTATTGTAATTATTGGTGGTATTAAACGTATTGCTAGTTTCACGGAAAAAATTGTTCCGTTAATGGCTGGTATTTATGTTTTGGCTTCTTTAATTATCATTTTTGCCAATTTCAGTTATATAGATGATGCATTTGGTTTGATTATGCAAGGTGCATTCACTCCTTTTGCTGCTGTTGGTGGTTTTGTAGGTGTAATTATTGTAGGATTTCAACGCGCGGCATTTTCGAATGAAGCGGGTGCAGGTTCAGCAGCAATTGCACACTCTGCCGTTAAAACTAAATATCCAGCATCGGAAGGTGTTGTGGCATTATTAGAGCCATTTATTGACACCGTTGTTATTTGTACAATGACGGCTTTAGTTATTATTTTCTTCAATATTGATGGAAGTAATTTACAAAGTGTTTTCGAATATGGTGTGAATGGTGAGACTGGTAGTAGTGTATTAATCACGGGAACAGGCGAATCGCTTGGTGGTGTTGATTTGACATCAAGAGCATTTGACGCGGTTATTCCTGGATTTTCTTACATTTTGACTATCGCAATTGTTTTATTTGCATTTTCTACTATGATTTCTTGGTCTTACTACGGTTTACAGGCTTGGAAATATTTATTTGGAAAAGGAAACACAGCAGATATCGTTTATAAAGTTCTATTCTTATTATTTGTAGTAATTGGAGCAGGAGCTACTTTAGATGCAGTAATCAAATTCTCGGATGCTATGATTTTAGCTCTAGTATTCCCGAATATGGTCGGTTTACTTTTATTATTCCCTAAAGTAAAAGAGGAATTAAATAAATATATGAGTGCTATTAAAAATGCTAGTTAAATCATTTGAAAAATAAAAATTGTTTTTCAGCAAGCTAATAAAACCATCTATTCGTTACCGAGTAGATGGTTTTTATTTTTTAATCCTACTATAATATAATATATGAAACCTACTATTTTAGCGGTTATACTATCCGTTATTTGCTCTACTTCTTATGCTCAGAATGATGATATTGAGTATATGGAAGTTCGAATTATCGCCTATCAAGGTATGAACTTTAGGCTTTCTCCTATGACCTCATTCAAAAAAGTTGGTTTTTTTAGTAAAAATTTAAAACCTTATTTCAAACAGGATGAAGCTGCACTCAAGGCTTTTAAATCACATCAATTGAATATGGGGCTGATGTATGGATCAACCCTTATTTTATCAAGTGGAATGTCCATAGGAATGCTTGGATTGCTGGTAGAAGATCGTGACTGGATCATCGGGGGAGGTTCTGCTACACTTGTAGGTATCGTTTTAGTGTCCTATTTCCAGAATAAATACATGAGAAAATTACTGGATGCTATTGATTTTTATAATATCAGTAAAAACCCGAATCTCTCTCAGATTCAACCTTTTATTCCTCAATTACAACCTAGTAGTCAAAGTGTCGGAATCGGCTTAGTTTGGGATTTCAATCAATAATCATTAAAAACAAAATAACTAGATGAAAAAAATAATCATAGCAATGCTTTTGTGTGTATTTGTAGCTAATCTTAATGCACAGGACGACGTTCAATATTTAGAAATATATCCTTTCGCTTCTGGTTTTAAATACAGAACTAGCCCAAAAGGCAAATTTAAAAGAATAGGGCTTTTAGGTCAGAAACTAAAACCTTATTTCAAAGATAATCCTAGTGCAAGTGCTTCACTAAAAAAATATCAAATGGGGCAAAGCTTATTCATTGTTGCAAATCTCACCTCACTGACTGGCACTGGTATGATGGTTTATGCCTTGAGAGAAGGTGACGGAGAGTTCCTTAGGAAAGGATTAGTAACCAATTTAGTTGGTATAGGCTTAATATTTATTATTTCTGAAATGACTTCGACTTACTTATATAGTGCTGTCGATTCATTCAATTATAACCGTCGTCCTTTTGGGACTAATTCTTTTGTTCCCAAAATTCAATTAAGTAATCATAGCCTTGGAATGGGGCTAGTTTGGGATATTGAATAGTGGAATAGTTGAGCGTTGAAAATGAGCAAGTTAGCATCAGTTTAATCACAAAACGGCATTTTCAACGCTCAATTCTTAATCATTTTTTCCTAAAAGAAAACTACTTCCAATAATCAAAGCTCCTCCTAATATTGTAAATAAGCTCAACTGTTCATTAAAGAAAAAATACCCGAAAATTACTGCGCTCACGACTTCCATATACATTAATGCCGTCGTGGTAGAGGCTTTTAATTTCTTTAATCCATAAAAGAAAAGCCCATAACCCACCGTTCCAACCAACAAACCATAACTGATACCTAAACTATAATCAGTGACCGTAGCTGTCGCAAATTGAAAAAATGGTGCAAGAATTAAAAACCCTACAAAATTTTGATAAAATAACAGCTCTGTTCGCGTATAGTCCGTTGATTCTGATTTGAATAAAACAACAGTAATCGCATGAACAATAGCGGATAATAATGCAGCAGTAATACCAATAAAGTCTTCATTTTTAAACGAAAACTCTTTATCAGAAAAAGCTAATATAATTCCTAGAAACGCTATAAATAAGAGTATTTTCTGTTTGGAAGTGATATTTTCTTTTAAAAAGAAATACCCAAAAATCGCGGAAAAAATAGGAAAAGTATAAAACACAATTATAGCATTTCCTATAGATGTATTGGTGAATGCCGCAAAAAACAGCAAAATTCTTACCGTGCATAAAACCGAAGTAAGCACCATTTTTTTCCAATTGCCTCTCAAAAATGGTGTGCCAGTTGATAGCATCCAAATAGCCGTAACGATTGTAGGAACACCCATTCGAAGCCATGCCTGAGAGGCAGGATTAATCGCCATTGTCTTAATAAAAACACCAGAAAAGCCCGTAATAATCGCAGCAGTCAAAACAGCTAAAAAAGATTGTTTATTCATTTATTTTTATCAAAAAAAATCAGGAAACGTAGGGCAAAGACATGCCTTTGCCACTTTGCCACATAATAATCCCATATTTTCATATAATTATGCCGTCAATCCACCATCAATGGACATCGCTAAACCAGTAACAAAACTAGCCTTCTCAGAAGACAACCATAAAATATTATTAGCGATTTCAATCGGTTCAGCAAAACGTTTGATTGGAATGTTCTTTTTCAATTTTTCAGATATTCCTTTCGAAAACTGATCCATTTGTACTGGATTAAATAGCGCAGTTACGGTAAACACAGGGCAAATTGCATTAATTCTAATATTCTGACGCGCATATTCCATCGCTGCCGTTTTGGTCATTCCGACTACGGCATGTTTACTAGCAACGTAAGCCCCATTATTAGGCAAACCGCGCAAACCAGCCACAGAAGCAATATTCACAATCGCGCCACCGCCTTGTTTCATCATTTGCTGAAGCTCAAATTTCATACAATAAAACACGCCCGTCGAATTGACCGCCATTACTTTGTCCCACATTTCGGGCGTTGTATCCGCAAATTTTCCTAATGAACCACCAATTCCTGCATTGTTGACTGCAATGTCAAGGCGACCAAATTGCTTAACCGTCTCATTGATCAGATTCTCAACATCTGAATAACTCGCTACATCAGCTTTTACAAAAATACTTTTTCCGCCCGCTGCGGTGATTTCATCTACTGTTGCTTGCCCTCCAGCCTCATTAATATCCGAAACAACTACAATTCCTCCAGCTTCCGCAAAAGACAATGCCGTCACTTTTCCAATACCCGATCCTGCTCCTGTAATTAAAATTATTTTATCTTTAAATTCCATTAGTTTATGTTATGAAAACGAGCTAATTGCCCTATTCTAAATGGTTGTAATAAATATTGACTTCACAAAATAACAACTATTTTATAAAATCCTATTTCAATATTAAAAAATGACAGGCGAAACTAATTTAACAGCACTTATCAAAGGAATGAAACCGACCTTAAACGAAGGCGAATACGTTTTTTCTACCATAAAAAATAGTCATAAAATTGATAGATCAGAGACACTCGGCGAGTTTAAAGAGAAAGAAGGCACAACTATTATTATAGAACGTTCGAAGGCAGATGCACTCAATTTGCAGTATGATTATATCGCCTCTTGGATCACTTTGACGATACATTCTTCTTTAGATGCGGTCGGTTTAACCGCTATTTTTTCTACTATTTTAGCTCAAAATGGAATTAGCTGTAATGTAATTGCGGGTTATTATCACGATCATATTTTTGTCGCAAAGAAAGATGCCGCACAAGCAATAAAGGTTTTAAGCGATTTAGCTCAAAAAAGCAAATAATAATAATCAAGCGCTAAAATGATTTTTTTCCTTAAAATATATTGATTTCCATACACAATTCAATATCTTACACTGATTTTCAAAGAAATAACAAAACCATTTTTTTTGCATCTTATACTAATAAAACCAATCTTATGAGTGAAATAGACTTACCTTTTTATAAATGGGAAAAAGCAACTCCTAACTCTCCTTTCCTTCGACAACCTTTTGGTGATAAATGGGAGGAATATACTTGGGCAGAAACAGGGCAAATGGCTCGAAAAATGGCAACTGGATTAAAATCTTTAAATCTAGCACCTAAAAGCCATATTGCAATTATTTCTAAAAATTGTAGAGAATGGATCATTGCTGATTTGGCGATTATGATGGCTGGATATGTTTCTGTTCCGTTGTATCCTACTTTGAAAGCCGATAGTGTGAAAGAATTATTGGAAATTGGTGATGTTTCCGCCGCTTTTCTAGGAAAAATAGAAGATTGGAACGGAATGAAAGCTGGAATTTCTACCAATATACCACTCATTAAATTTCCTCACTATGACGGAAATGGGAAAGTCGATATTGGGGAAGATTGGAACGGTTTCATGAATAGATTTGAGCCGATGACAAGCGAAACATCATTCGCATCAGAAGACATTTGGACAATTATTTTCACTTCTGGAACAACAGGTACACCCAAAGGTGTGGTTTTGGATTATGGAAATTTGGATAGTACGAAAATTGTGGTTCAAGAACGAAATGTCATTAATATTTCTACAACAGGAGATAATCATTTCTTCTCTTTCTTACCACTTAACCACATTGCAGAGCGCGTTGTTGTTGAGCAAAATGCTTTTCAATATGGTGGTACGTTGTCCTTTTCGGAATCATTGGCGCGTTTTGCGAAGAACTTGCAAGATGTTCAACCGACTTGTTTCTTTGCGGTACCACGTATTTGGACGAAATTTCAATTGGGCGTATTAGCCAAAATGCCACAAAAGAAATTAAATACCTTATTAAAAATACCAATTATTTCGGGAATTGTTAAGAAAAAATTACGTCAAGGTTTGGGTATGAGTCGAGTGAGAGGAACGCTTACAGGTGCAGCAGCCATTCCAGAATCATTGAAACAATGGTATAGAAGAATCGGAATTCCGATGGTCGAAGGATACGGAATGACCGAAAATTGCGCCTTAGCAACATCCTTACCATCAGATGAAATCAAACCTGGATCGGTTGGTAGAGCTTTACCAGCCGCAGAAGTCAAAATTGATCCAGATACGAATGAAATCTTAATGCGCGCGCCGTACGTGATGCGAGGTTATTACAAAGATCCTGTAAAAACAGCCGAAGTTTTGAAAGACGGTTGGCTTCATACTGGCGATGAAGGTCGTTTGGAAGATGGCTATTTATTTATCACAGGTCGAGTGAAAGATACATTTAAGACCGAAAAAGGTCAATTTATTGTTCCTGGACCGATTGAGCGTAAGTTTGAATCTTGTGATGAAATCGAGCAAATTTGTATAGTTGGCTTGGGTTGTCCGCAGCCTTTGGCATTGGTTGTACCATCTGAAATTGGGTTGGCAAAATCAAAAGAAGCATTAAAAGCTATTTATGACAAATTATTAAAAGAAATAAACGCAGATTTACCAAGTTATAAAAAAGTATCAACGGTTGTTGTGGTTAAGGATGTTTGGGATGTTGGTAATAATTTATTAACGCCAACGTTGAAAGTTAAACGTAATAAAATTAATGATAGATACAATAATTTATTGAACGGTTGGCATAACAATAAAGAAGCCATTGTTTGGGAATAGATAATTATAGGCATTTCAATTGAGGAGGACGTATTAATAAAATTATTTATTTTGAGTTTAGACGAGGCGAAAAACACAGATATAGCCTAGTTCTATTGAGTATTTTCAATGAAATATAAATTCAAAAGAAAGATTTTATATACATCCTCCTCAATTGAAATGCGTATAATACACATTTCAATTGAGGAGGATGTATAGATAAAAGAAAAATGACTAAATTTTCTTGTCATAATCCATTAAAGCTCCACAATACAAATAAAATATTATTTTTTACGCTCCGCTAATGCAGATCTAACTTCAGCAGCACGTTTTTCTGTAACATTATAATCCCACATGACATATATTGCTAATACCGTTCCTAGAATAGGAAAACAAGTATAAAAAATACGTAGACCTGTAACCGCACCTTCTGGCTGTGTTGCAGCACCAGGAGTGAAATGAAACCATGCCATAATTAATCCACTCAAAAGACCAGCAATCGCAGTACCGAATTTAACCATCCACCAATAAATAGCACCAAACATGGCTTCTCTACGCTTACCTGTATTCAATTCATCCAAATCGCAAACATCTGCGGTCATAGACATCATCAAGGTAAATAAACCACCAATACCAAATGAGAAAAATGGTAAAGCAATTAAAAACAAATAAGGCTTTCCAGGAACGAATAAGAACCAAAACAAGATATAACCAATAATAGATACCCCCTGAGAAAGGAGAAAGGTTTTCTTCTTACCAATTCTTTTTGAAACTTGCGCCACGACAGGAATAACCATAAAAGTAGTGATCAAAGCTCCAATACATCCATGCAATGTAGGCCAAATACCTGCTGCACCTGGATCTCCACCAAACATATGATAGACAATGATGAAAAAAGAAAAAGCAGCAATCGTTTGGAAAGAATTAAAAATCAAAAATGTTGCAATACAAAGTTTTCTAAATTGTTTAATACCAAATGCTTCTTTAAATCCTCTTGCAATCTCATCTAAACTATTAGAAATATTACTTCGATTGATCGGAACAAGGTTTTCATCATTTAATGTCGATTCACTTTTGATAAAAATCGCTGGAATTAATGCCAATAAAGTACAAACAACAGCGACCCAAATGGATGATTCTCGAACTCCAGCAGCTGCACCATCAAACCATGCTGGATCATAAAGAATAACCCAAAACCAAGGTGCAATAACCCATGCCCATTGTCCAATAAATTGAGCAATTGCCATAATTTGCGTTCGTTCATGAAAATCTGTACTCATTTCGTAGCCCATTGCCACATAAGGCACTCCAAAAATCGTGATACCCAAGTAGAAAACAAATGACCAAATCATGAAGTAAATAAAATTATAGGTTACGCCACTTTCTGGATATAATTGCCACATGAAGATGTAAGAAAGCCCCATCAATAAAGCACCTATAAAAACGTATTGCCTTCTTCTACCCCATCGAGATCTAGTATTGTCTGAAATAAAACCCATTATTGGGTCAGTAATGGCATCAAATAGACGTGGTGCAAAAAATAATAAGCCCCAAAGAACTGGCGGAAATCCAAGATCCTGAACTAGAACCACCATAAAAATACCTAATGCCGCAGGAAACATTTGATTGGCTAACATTCCAAAACCAAACGCTATTTTTTGTCCCATAGGAACAGGAGTAGATGTTGTATTATTCATTTTATAATTGTCATTTATTCACTACTTCAATTGATGAAATAGCTTTTTTGGTTAAATTTGGTTCTCTAACTTCCTAATTTATTTAGGAATCACAACGGTCTGAATCGCTTGTGCATTTACTGAAATATCTGTTGATTGACCATCTAAAGTAAGGGTAACATGTTTTTCGGTCGTATCTGGATTAAAAATAATCGCAACGATTGACCCGTCAGGATTTTGAGCAGCAGTGACTTGAAGACTTTCGTCTTTATTATCAAAACCAATTCTAACTGCTTCTGGTCGGATGAATTTGCTGAAATGCGCCAATGTATAATAAAGCGGTGTCAAATATACTTCATCTTTTTCAGTATCGACCAAAACAGGCGCGACACACCAATTCTTTGCCCAATTCGGCCCACCTTTTCTATCCAAAACCATATTCCAATCTACCCAACCATCGACCCAATTATTTAAACAGCCGATAATATCACGAGCGTAACGATAAACAGGAACATACTCAGGATGCAAATGCTTGTTTTCATCTTTTGCCCAAGTATAGCCCCAATCTTTTGCTTCTTTTGACCAATACCATTTGTCTTCTTGCCATCTTGGAACTTGCCCATCTACACAGGCTTCCGATTGAATTAAATATTTGTTAGGCGCTTTTTTGTGTACATATTGCAACGCTTCTGGAAAGACCTTGTTTGTGCTTCGATACCAATGAATAGCTATACCATCAAAGTATTTGGCAGCTACTTCATCATCGTACATCGCATCTGCCCACGCTTCTACATGATCACGATTTTGGTCATAACCAAGTAAAACAACGTCTTTTTTTCCATCTGCTTCCAATTTTGGACCTAAGTATTTTCCGACAAACTCGCTCATTTCCTTTGCCGTATAGTGCATACTTTCCCAATTATTACCATTACCTAATGGCTCATTTTCGACTGTAAGTCCCCAAATATCAATGCCTTCTGCTTTATAAGCATCTATGTATTTTGAGAAAAACAATGCCCACGTATCATAATATTCAGGTAATAATTTTCCGCCTTTCCATTCTTTGTTATCTTTCATCCAAGGCGGTGCTGTCCAAGGCGAAGAGATGATTTTAAAACCATCTTTCGACGTTGCCATTGCTTCTTTTATCATTGGAATAATATCGTCCTGATCTTCTTTTATGGAGAAATTTGTCAACTCTTTATCTCCAGCGACAGGCGCATAAGAATAATTAGAAACTGAAAAATCAGAAGAATTCATATGCGTTCTTGTCAAAGAATATTTTGCTCCGCTTTCGCCAAAATAAGCTTCAATGATTTTTGCACGATTTTCTTTACTAACTTGATTCAAAAGAGAAGCCGACGACTCAGTGAATGAGCCTCCAAATCCTGTAATGGTTTGGAATTTTTCAGCGGGTAACAATTGAATGGTTTTACGCTCATCACTGTCAGTAAATGTTGTTACTTTTTTTAGTTTATTCCCGTTTGCTGCTGTTTCGTAAACCTCAACTTTTAATGATTGTTTTTCTGAGCAAGAGTTCAATACTATAACTAAAAATAAAAAAATGATATATAAATTAGATACTTTCACTTCTACATGATTTATTACACTGTAACAAAAGTTTTATAATCAATTGCACCGTCACTTTAGTGCGGTGACTGATCAGGTTTAAATATCTCGACTTTAGTCGAACATATTGATAATGTGGCGGTTAAAACCGCGATCTTAGCCCATTTTAGTTCACCGCGCTAAAGCAGCGGTGCAATTGAAAAGATTAATAAATTTATGTTACAGTATATTTATAATAAAAAAAGTAAGTGTTTAGGACTTTCCCCAAACACTTACTTTTTTAATACGAATTAATGTTGACTTACTTTTTTTGATTTTGTTGGTGGTAATTTTACAGCTTTTAGTAACGCTGCTTTATCACCATTATAAGTTTTTACGATAGGATTACCGCCTCTTTCTAAGCCTTTGAAAACACCTTTATCTACCAAATCCCACAAAGCATATTTCGCTTTTCCTTCAATGGTAAAAAGTCCAAAGTAATTTTCTGAACCTGCTGGATTTTTTTCATCTTTCCAGTTTTCATTGAAAGCTTCGAAGTAGAAGCAAGACATATTCATCTTTTTAGTCCAGTCTCGCATCGACTTGTAATAAACCGCTTCTTTGTATTCATCTGTCGCTTTTGTACCATCATCGCCATAGAAACCATTAGAGGAAGTTGCCCAACCTGTTTCACCAATATGAATAGGTTTTTCGATACCTAAACTCTTCATATAAGCTGCGGTTCTATTATACTGTTGTACTCCAAAATCCATCGCGCGATCCATCGCAATAGCGATTTTTTCTTCGTCTGTCTTATCTTCTTCGCCTTCGAATACGCCCCAGAATTCTGGTTTGTAATGCGTTTCGTGCATCGGATAAACATGTACAGATAAATAATCAACCGCTGCGATTAACTTATTTAAGTCTTCAACATGATATTCTCTGCCTTCTCCACCCCAAGCAGCGTAATTATCAGAAGTAGTAATCCAAGTATCTTTTGCTAATTTACCTTCTTTCTTCAATTTTTGTAAATGGTTAACCCATTTTAATATTACTCCTGGTTGTACAAAATAAGAAGCCGCCCATTTGACCATTGCTTCGTTTCCTACTGCAATGACTTTTACAATTTCTGGATATTTATTAGTTAATTCAATCGCTTTTTCAATTTCGATGGTATTAGCTTCTAGTGCTTCTTTATCATGATTTGGCTTTTCAGTCCAAGCATTTTCACAATCAATCCAAGCGCCAAGCATCACATACATTTCAAAAGTTGGATCTGCTTTTTTTAATTGAGTAATCGCTTCTAAAATATTAACTGCTTGCGCTAATTGAAGATTGTAAGTACGAACAATACCTACGCCCATTGCTGAAAGGATTTTCATATCCTCTTTTAATTCCTCAATTGTTGGCTGAATATCTCGTGTTTTTTCACGATAACCACCATAAGATATTGCTAAGTAATCAGGATTACCTAAAATCTCTTTTGCTGATAAGTTCTTGACAATACTTACTTCTTTAGTTGCATCATTGCCTTGTACTTCTCCACATGAATAACAGCATGTTAGTAGTATTGCTATGACTAAAAAATTGAATATTCTTATATTTCTCATTTTAATTCTGTTTCTTTTACGTGAACAATAATTTTAGAAATAAAGCCTGTTCTTCCAAACATTTGTTTACTCATCGTTTTGTCTAAGTTTAAAGTATCAAATTTGATGACCACATCATCTTTATTGATTACTTCCAACCCATTTTCATTTGCCAATTGATAAACTACTGGTACTTGACAATAAGTAAAACAAAGCGTACCTGCGGTCAAAGCGATTGCTCTACCTTTTCCGTTAACATCTATATAATTGAATGTTTTATCAGTTGCTAAAAATTCTTCTTTACGCAATAAACAAGGATTAAAATGTAATTCTCCTCCTTTGACAAAAACACCTAACTCTCCAAATCGGCATAAAATATCCTCTTTAACCTGTCCCGTCATACCAGGTTGTTGTGCGCCTCTGCCTGCTGGTGTATGCGAATAAGCATCAGTTGGAAATGCTCCGTAAAGCTCAGGCGATTTGTGAACGCCAATTCCTGCATTGATTTCGTAATAATGCTCTAACAATCGACCGACTACTGCTGCATTTTCGCCATCTTTGATTGCTTTTAATGCGCATTCTTGTACTGCTAATTGCAATTTAGAAACCATGTGCCAGTAGATAGAACCCAATCCTTCATAACCGAAGAATGTCCCTGATCTTCCTGTAAATGCTTTATGATTGAATACTTCTTCAAAAATTTGAAGCACTAAATCGTTGTCTTTTTCTACTAATGAGGCTAATTCCGTCGCGCTCAAAGTTGCTAATGTACTTTTAACATCGTCCGCATTTCTGAAATTACCATTGAAATGATAATGTCCTTTTACGTCTTTTTCTATAAGCTGTGTATTATTACTAGCAACTAATTTTTGAAGCAATTCACTTTTAGCCACCGAATCCGCTGGAATTCTATTTTTCTCAATATATCCTAGCAAATCTTTATTTGGATAAAGAATGTAACTATACTGATCTGGTCTAAATAATTTGCTGCTTTTCAATGCATCTAGTACTTCGACTGTTTCTTTTGAAGATAAATAACCTGCACTCAAAAGCGCGACTTGACCTTCAAGCATTTCACTCAAATAAGAAACAGAAACGTCTTGATCATTTTCAACCGTCATTAGATTATAAGCATGATACAAATTATCAGTTCGCTTATTCGCATCAATAGAATGCTCTAAATATTCCAGTCCAATTTTCACAAAATGCTTCAATTCTGCTAGGCGAATCACCGTCTTTTTACCAGAAAAAGATTTTTCATAAATCGTTGAACGGTAATCACCGCCCGCTTGACCTAAAGCATCAAGAACCGTTTTTCTATCTGTATCATTAATCGAACCTGCTAATAAATCTTTGTGCGTATCAAACGTAGTAACTACTCGTTGAAAGAAATCCGCCAATTCATTAGAAATCTCAACTTCTTCTACACTTGAAGCATTAAAGATATTTTCAAAGAAATCTAAAAATCGTCTTATATAATATAATGTAACCATTGAAACGCCGTTTCCGACCAATGCATTATTTGCGTCATTCCATTCTGGGCGCTGCGTATTCATCCAAATACCACCTTCTGGAATGAAGTTCGATAATTTGGCAAGAACAGAAGCTAAGATTTTTTCAATGAAATTAACTTTGTAGATTTCTCCATTTTGGCTTTGCAACAAAGCACCATCCGCCCCGATTTCATCGCGTCTTGCTCTAATAGCATGAGCAGATTTTTCATCAAAATCAATCGTATCTTTAGGATTTTTTAGAATATCCTCATGCTTTTTGATTTTGTATGGCACATTCGCGTAAACGAAAAGGTCTTTATCAAAAAGAGCCTCTAAGCTATTAGGTGCGTGATTTTCTATAAATTCTAGGAATTTTA
>CAKZLL010000251.1 GCA_937125475.1 uncultured Saprospiraceae bacterium
ATTCACGGCAATACTTGGTGGAATATCATTATTGTCATGATTGTAAGTGCTATTGTAGTTCATTTATATTGGGATATGAAATGGAAATTTTTGGCAATTCCGATTGGTGTACCGACGATTTTAGGTACTGCGATTTCTTTAATTTTGGCTTTTCGTACGAATGCCTCTTATGATAGATGGTGGGAAGCACGCAAAATTTGGGGCGCAATTGTCAATGATAGCCGAACTTTAATGCGTCAAGTGATCGCAAATTTTAATGTTGGTGAGAATGGAAAAAACGAGATCCGTAAATTGGGTCGTCGCCAAATTGCTTGGACTTATGCATTGGCTCGAGGATTAAGAAATCAAGAAATACTTCCAGATATTAAATCTTTCTTGACGGATAAAGAACTAAGTCAAGTGAAAAATCATGCGAATATTCCAAATGCAATTTTGTTGCTCCATGAACAACAGCTCAAATCGATGCATGATAAATCTGTTTTGGATAGTTTTCAATATACTTACTTGAGTGATAATATTCACCGATTGACTGATTCTATGGGAAAATGTGAGCGGATTAAAAGCACGGTTTTTCCTACCCAATATAGTTTTTATATTCACTTTACGATTATGACTTTCGTGATGATTTTGCCTTTTGGTATCATGGAAAAATTGGGCTTTTTTGCTGTGCCTATCGCAGGTTTAGTGGCTTTTCTTTTCTTGACAATCGAGCATTTTGCTATTGATTTACAAAGACCATTTGATAATGAACCAAACGATACGGCAATGAATGCGATTTGTAGAACGATCGAAATCAATATTCTACAAATGTTAGAAGAAGAAAATATTCCCCAACCTATTGAACCCGAAAACGGAGTAATTATGTAATTAGTTGAGAATTGAAAGTGGAGAGTTGAGAATAGCTGTCATTTTCAACTCTCCACTTTCAACTTTCAACTATCATGAAAATTACATTGATTGGAGCTGGAAATGTTGCGACGCATTTAGGAAAACGATTGAAAGAGAAAGGGCATTCAATCGTTGAAGTTTTTAGTCGAACAAAAGAACGAGCGGAAAAATTAGGGTTGTTATTATCAACAACAGGAATGACCGATTTGAAAAGGCTTTCGCCAAATGCAGATTTGTACATTGTCGCAATCAAAGACGATGCGATTGGAACTATTGCGACTCAATTACCTGCACAAATTCAGTCCGAAAAATTGATTGTTCATACTTCAGGTGCAACATCAAGTACTGTTTTTGAGCCATATTTTAAAAATTATGGTATTTTCTATCCGTTGCAAACTTTTTCTATTCATAAAAAAGCGGATTTTGAACAATTACCAATCTGTATTCATGCTAATTCAGCGGAAGCTTTATTGATTTTGGAGCACCTTGCGAAAAGCATTTGCCCGAATGTTTATCATATTAATGATGAGCAACGAGCGAAATTACATGTTTGTGCGGTCTTTGTTAATAATTTTACTAATCATTTATTCGCTGTCGCGGAAGATATTTTAACAAAAGAAGGATTAACAATGGATTTATTGAAACCGCTTATTCAAGAAACGGTTTATAAAATTCAAAAGCACCCTGCACAAGCAATGCAAACTGGTCCTGCTCGCCGAAATGACGATCAAACGCTTCAAAGCCATCTTGATTTTTTATCAAGACACCCAAAATATCAACTAATTTATCAATTTTTAACAATGAGCATTCAAGACTTTTATAAAAAGAATGAATAATCTATGTCTGGACATCAACATAATTGCTTGACAATTTGTTAAAAGTCATAAGGAAGCGTAGTTTTGTAGTAGAAAATTGAAAAAATAAAAAATGGCGACAGTAAAATTTACTTTTGAGGAAAAGGGGTTAAAGCCAGTTCTTGCAGAAAATGTATCCGTAGGAGATACGATTTTGGATGTTACAGAAGATTTTGGCATTCATCTTAATCATAACTGTGGTGAGGTATGTGCGTGCAGTACTTGTCATGTATATATAGAAAAAGGCGAAGACGCTCTACGTGAAATCATTGACCGTGAAGAGGATTTTATTGATCGTGCGATTAATCCACGAATAGAATCGAGATTAGGTTGTCAATGTGAGATTTTAGAGGCGGATGCTTATATCGAAGTTCATATACCCGATCAAAGTGGTATAATTGGACATGAGCATTAAGAGGTAAAACATTAGAAAACAATGCGAATTGAATTTTTAATGAATTAGAAAACAACGTAATTAATTATAAATATGGCTTTTGAAGGATTTGATGATATGCCAATCCAGTGGCACGAACATGAAGATATTGCAATCAAATTATATGAGCGCTTTGGTGATGATTTTGGTGAATCTAAAATTTATCGCATTCGTTTTACTGATTTATTAAAGTGGATCTTAGAAGTTCCTTATTTTGAAGGAACAAAAGAACAGAGTAGTGAGAATCATTTAGAATTGATTCAAGCGGCTTGGGTTTACGAATGGAGAGATAATCAGTAAAAAAAATATAGTAGACGGTTGATGGTAGATGGAATGTAATCATTGAGAATTAATAAATATATTTTCATGAAATTGCTCCATTTTTCATCAACCGTTTTCTATTTAGGGACAAGGAAATAAATAATCTTGGGTAGGTTATTTTTTGCATGCTCCCTTATCAGTCATCGAAAATAATAAATAATGAATTACTTAGAGAAGTTTCGAGAAGTTGATACGCTTATTTTTGATGTAGATGGCGTTTTGACTAATAGTCAATTGTTAGTTCAAGAAGATGGAGCGTTGTTGCGTTCGATGAATACTCGGGATGGTTTTGCTCTGAAAAAAGCTGTTCGAGAAGGTTATCGAGTAGTGATTATTACAGGAGGAAGTTCGCAAGGCGTGGTTAAAAGGCTGGAAGGATTAGGTGTTACAGAAATATTTTATGGCATTGAAAATAAACTAAAAACCTTTACTAGTTTTATTCGTGCTAATGGGATTGATGCTGGTTCTGTGCTTTATATGGGAGACGACATTCCAGATTATGAAGTGATGCGTTTGGTCGGTTTGCCTGTTTGTCCACATGATGCGGCACAAGAGATTTTGCAAATTGCTCAATATGTTTCTCCTCACAATGGAGGAGAAGGCTGTGTCAGAGATGTGATCGAAAAAGTATTGAAGTTAGCTGATAAATGGCTTTAAAGTGAAAATCAAAATATTATACTCAACGCTAATTGGCTATCAATGAAAATGTTCTACTAGTGATTCATATAATATTTATATTTTGAAAATGATAACAACCCAGAGATTGGTGTTAAGAAGACCAAAGGTTGAAGATGCCCCACTCTTAACTCATTTTATTCAAAGTAATAAAAGCTATTTTGAAAAATGGGAACCTATTCGAAACCCATCCTTCTATACTAATGAAAGTCAATTAAACAGAATAATAGAGTCATTAAAAGAGGTTAATCAAGTTAGATTTTATATCTTTAGAAAAGACGAACCACATCAAATAATTGGTGAAATTGGATTGAGTAATATTGTTAGAGGTGTTTTTCAAAATTGTAATATAGCTTATAAATTAGCCGAAGAAGAAACGGGACAAGGGCATATGAATGAAGCCATCAGCGCAGTTATCAGCTATGTTTTTGAGGAATTAAAACTGCATCGCATCGAAGCAAATATTATCCCAGGAAATAAAAAATCTATTCATTTAATCA
>CAKZLL010000252.1 GCA_937125475.1 uncultured Saprospiraceae bacterium
AATTTTAACGAAGTACAAAATAAAATTTGCCCGTCGCAGCCCATTAAACTGCTGCCGAACAAGTCTATTAGTTCGCTTAGCCCAATATTGAAATCAAATTTTGAAAAGATATTTAGGCTTTTATGAATTAGAATTTGATTAAAAAATGTATATTTAGGATACTAAACCAGCCTCTTCTATTCATATACTGTATTTTTTTATCAAAAAAAACAATTAAACATTTTTTCGCTTTACTTTATGAAGTATTTATAAGTGATTTAGAGTATATTACCAATGAAAAAACAACCAAAAGCCTTAGAACAATGGCATAAAGTCATGTCAACTGGCAATGCAAAAATGCTTAGTGAATTATTGACGGATGATGTCGTTTTTCATTCACCAGTCGTACATACACCACAGAAAGGCAAGAAAATAACGATGGCCTACCTTTTAGCTGCTAGTCAAGTCCTAGGTGGAGATGGTTTTACTTATGTGCGTAAAATTATTGACAAAGGCAATATTGTTCTTGAATTCACAAAAGAAATTGATGGTATTTTAATCAATGGTGTTGATATTATTTCTTATGATGAAAATGATCAAATTACGGATTTTAAAGTCATGGTTCGACCTTTGAAAGCGGTCAATATGATTCATCAGAAGATGGGTGAGATGTTGATGAGGATGAAAAATGCTTGATAAAGAACTTAAAAAATTAGATTATAGAATATCTAACAGACTTGTACGGCAGTTACTTAATTTCCTGCCATTTCACTAAATCACTAGCCGCTGTACTAGTCTAATCAATGCTTAATCTTAATAATAAAACAAAGTCTATTTAGAAAAAAAGGCAAGATGGCTAGAATCTTGTACACTATTAATCAAGCGGAGATTAAGAAAAATAAAAGTTAGGAATATTCAATATTCATCTAAGATGAGTGATCAAAATAGTTTAATCCATACGATTTCTATTTACTTATTTATATTCCTATTTTTTAATAAAAAAAGAGAACAAACCAGATGCTTCTTAAGAGTTTGAAGAGTTTATATAACAAAATTATTAATGTCGGTGCTCATAACATAGACAATTTAGGGGAACAATCAAGAATTCGAATAATGAATTATTGGTTATTACTAAGTTCTATTATTGTTATTTTGAGTATGACAATTGGGGGTTTTATTGATTTCTATAGTTATTTTTTACCTTCCTCTATGACTTTGGTCATTATTCTATTATCTTTTTATTTATCTAGTATAGGAAAACATATAATTGGCTGGCGTTTAGTTCAGACTATTCCTGCGCTTGTCATTACCTTCTTGCCTGCTTTTACGCAAGTAGTCGCTTCTAGTTTGATCTTTTTTATTGTATTCCAAAGTATCGTTTTTATTTTTTTTACCAAAAGAAAAATCTTATTTAGTTTCTTAGTTTTTTATGGTATCTGTGCTATTATATATTGTTACTTTATGTTTGGTTCTTATACAGATGAACAAAACTATAATGATGATTTATTATTAAATGTCGTCAATTTAATTTTTGGGCTTTTGTTACAGTTCAATGCACTATATTTATTACAAGAACAAAGAGAAAAAGGACAAGCTAACCTTCGAGAAAATGAAGCTAAGTTTAGAAGTATCTTTGAAGATAATCCTTTAGGTATATTACTATCGGATGGCGTGGATTTCAGTAGAAAAGAAATTAATCAAATGTATCATGAAATGCTTGGCTATACCAAAGAAGAAGTCAAGACCATGAAAATTTCTGATTTCACCTATGAAGAAGATAAAAATGCCCACAATCCACATTTTCAAAAATTGCTAAAAGGTGAAACCCGTTTTGCCGAATTTGAAAAGCGATATATTAGAAAAGATAAATCAATTTTTTGGGCCAAAACATTTGTCGCTTTAGCTCGGGATCGAACAGGTAAACCGATTTATAATATTGCCATGCTTCAAGATATTTCCCAGACCAAAGAGCAAGAAATCAGGATTCAAGAATTATTAGAAGATCTCAAACACCTTAATGCAGAATTAGAGCAAAAAGTAGAAGAACGAACTGCAAATTTGAGTAAAATAAATGAAGAGTTACATCAATCTAATCAAGATTTAGAACAATTTGCTTATATCGCTTCTCACGATTTGCAAGAGCCGCTTCGAATGGTTGGTAATTTTGTTCAATTATTGGAACGAAGATATAGTTCTAAAATAGATGATTCTGGAAAGGAATACATCAAATTTGCGGTAGAAGGCGTGACTAGAATGTCTGCATTAATCAAAGGATTATTAGAATACTCACGCGTAGGACGCAAAGAAGCAGGTTTTAAACCAGTTAATCTCAATAATATTTTAGCGGCTAAAATATTTGATATTAATCCTTTATTAAAAGAAACAAAAGCAGAAATTATTGCTGATGATTTGCCTAAACAAATGATCTGCGAACCGATTCAATTAGGCGTTGTTTTTTACAATTTGATTGTTAATGGTATAAAATTTAATAATAAAGAAGCTATTAAAGTTATCATAAAAACAAAAGAAGACGACCAGTTTTATCATTTTTCTATTAGCGATAATGGTATTGGTATCAAAGAAGAATATCAACATAGAGTATTTGAAATCTTCAAACGCCTTAATAATCGAGATGCATACGAAGGTAATGGAATTGGTTTAGCATTGTGTAAAAAAATTGTTCTGCGTCATGGTGGTAAAATTTGGTATAAATCTGAAATCAATAAAGGAACTACCTTTCATTTCACCATTAGCAAAGATTTATCAATGGTGTAAGGATGTAATTGATGTACAAATGTCGTCAACCTATCTAATTTTATATATCAATACTTCAACAATAATCGTTATTTTGTAAAAGGAAAATTTACAACCATCAATTATAGGTTGTTCTTAACTACCTCAATTATCAATTTTTAATTATCATTATCAATTTTTAATTATCATTATCAATTAATTATACATGAAACGTTTATTATTATTAGGATTGGTACTAGCATTTAGTACTAGCATTTTTGCACAAGACGGTATTCAATTCAATCACGGTAAGTGGTCTGAACTTTTAGCAACAGCTAAAAAAGAAAATAAATTAATATTTGTAGATGCTTTCACAACTTGGTGTGGACCATGTAAATGGATGGCTGCCAATTCTTTTCCAGACAAAAGTGTGGGTGAGTTTTTCAATGCTACTTTCATCAATGCCAAAATTGATATGGAAAAAGGAGAAGGTAAGGAATTAGCAAAGACTTTTGAAGTACAAGCTTATCCTACTTTACTTTTTGTGAATGGTGATGGTGAATTGGTTCATAGAGGAGTTGGAGCAAGAAATGCCGAAGACCTTTTGGCACTAGGTAAAGACGCTAATGATCCAGAGAAACAATTAATGTCTTTGGTCAAACGCTTTGAAAAAGGTGATAGAGCACCTGAATTTCTAAAAAACTACTCAAAAATCGCTAGATCTACAGGTATGCCGAATGCAAAAGCGATTGCAAATGCTTATTTAAAAACACAGGAAGACCTTTTGACAGATGAAAATATGACTTTCATTTTTGAAAATACTGCCACAATCGAAGATGCTTATTATGGTTTTATGGTCAAGAATAGAACTAGTTTCTATAAGACATTAACACAAGAAAAAGTAGATAACCGTATCAAATCGGCTATTGCTCGTCCGATGTATAGAAAAGAAGACGTTAATTTTGATAATGTTCATGCCGCTTTCAAAGAAATTTTCCCTAAAGATGCCAATAAGTATATTGCTGAATTTAAGATGAACTACTACGGTTATCGAGTAAGATCTCCAAAATTCAAACAACAATATTTGGATGCAACCGTCTCTTATATGGACAAATATAGCATGGATGATTGGCAGGTATTAAATGGTATTGCTTGGAGTTTTTATGAAAATACAACTGATCCTGGCTTATTGAAAAAGGCTTGCATGTGGGCTGAAAAGTCAGTTAAATTGGAGAGTAATTTCTATAATAATGATACTGTTGCGTCTATTTGTCTACAATTAGGCAAGAAACGCAGAGCTAAAAAATACGCTAAAAGAGCCATCAAACACGGTAAAGAAGCTGGTGAAGATGTAAGTGCTACGGAAGATTTATTAGAAAAAATCAAAGCGCTTTAAGAAATTAAATACCGTTTTAAGACATGATGGAGAATAGGAAATCAATTGGTTTTCTATTCTCCATCGAAATTAGCTTAGGCAAGTGAAAAGAAAAACAGCCATTTTAGTAATTGCCGCAGGGGCTTCTCGTCGATTAGGACAGCCGAAACAATTGCTATTTCATCAAGATAATTTTTTATTAAATTATGTGTTAGATCAGTGTCAACAAAGTAATATTGGAGAAACTTTTGTGGTGCTTGGTGCTAATTATAATAGCATTGTCCCAAATTTGACTGGAGCTTATGTTCATATTTTGCATCATAAAAACTGGGCATTAGGTATGGGTAGTTCTATTGCTTTTGGTGTGAAATATCTTCAAAAATTGAATTATAATCAAGTCATTATCTCAGTAGGTGATCAGCCTTTTTTTAATAAAAATCTCCTCATTGACATTATTAATACCCAAAACAAAACAAACGCGCCAATCGTTTTATCAAAATATAAAAAAGGAATAGGCCCTCCTACCCTATTTGAAAAGTTTTTTTTTGGTGAATTGATCCAACTGAAAGACGATTTTGGCGCAAAGCCTATTATCAAAAAATACTTTTCACAAGCTGTTTTTATTGATTTTGAAAATGGATATATTGATATTGATACGGAGGAGGATTTGAAGTATTTGGAGGATTGATTTTTGTGCAATTATTAATTTAATTAGAATATAATGCAATTATTAATCAAATATTTGTAATTTTATTGCAAATATTCAAGTATGATTATAGAATTCAGTGTAGGTAACTTTAGGTCATTTAAAGAAATTCAAACACTACATCTACAAGCAGCTAAGATTAAATCAAAATATCCTTTTGTTGATCAAAATAATGTTTTTGCACCTAATTCCAAATATGATTTATTAAAAAGTAAAATCATTTATGGCGCAAATGCAAGTGGTAAGAGTAATTTAATTAGGGGATTTACTTATATGATGCGAATCATTATAAACTCGTTCAAAGATGAAGAAGTTATTGGCCATTTAATCGAACCTTTTCGGCTCTCAACCGAAAGTATAAATGAACCTACTTTTTTCCAAATTTGCTTTCTATTAGATGATATTCCATATCGGTACGGGATGCAATTAAAAGATGGGAAAGTAGTTAATGAATGGTTATTTGGGACACCTAATAAAAAAGAAGTTTACTTTTTTATTAGAGAAGGAATGTCTATTAAAGTAAATGAAAATCAATTTAAAGAGGCACTTAAAATCATTCCAGATAGTGATGATGACATACCTATATATGGAGAAAGCACACTATTTCTTACCATTGCAGCAGCTTCTAAAAGACCATTAGCCCAAAAAATTGTGAATTATTTCAATGATGATATTGGTGTATTTTCTGGTTTAAATGATACTGCGATGATAAATGTTGCAATGAATGAACTTAATAACCCTAAATTTAAGACTCAATTAATAGATTTACTCCAAAACATTGGAATGGAAATCAATTCAATTGAAAGAGTAGAAATGAAGTTGGATGAATTACCTGATGATCTTAAAGAAGTATTCAATACTAGAAAAGATAAACCTGCTTTTATTGAGATTACTAAAAAAGTATTTCAAGTAGATGGTAAAGAAGTTAATTCTGCTAAGTTTGGATTAAATACCCATGAAGCAGAAGGAACGAAAAAAATGATTGCTTTAGCTCCATTTATTTTTGCTGCTTTGAGGAAGGGACAAGTTATTATTATTGATGAGTTTGATGCTCGCTTACATCCTCGACTAAGCAGAAAAATCATTGAATTATTTAATTCTAATGAAACTAATCCTAATAATGCTCAATTAATTGTGGTCTCTCATGATACTAATTTGATGGATGCTCAACTATTTCGAAGAGATCAAATTAGTTTTGTGGAGAAGGATAAATTTGGAGCGGCTCAACTGTATTCTTTGGTAGAATATAAAGGTATTCGTAATAATTCTTCTTTTGAGAAAGATTATTTGAAAGGTAAATATGGTGCTGTTCCTTTTCTAAATGCAGTAGATAATTTATTTACAACCTCTAATGCCCCAAATAATGCCTAGAAAATCTAAAAGCATCAAAATCACAGATCGTAAAAAGGCTTGGAATAAAAAGAGGTCTAAAAAACGCCCATACAAGACGGAAAGCGAAGAAAAGGAAAAGACTTTTCTAATTATTTGTGAAGGAGAAAACACAGAGCCAGAATATTTTAAATCGTTTCCTGTCAAAACAGCACAAATCCGTTCTTTTGGTTTAGGAAGATCAAGAACAGCTTTGATTGAGTATGTTATTATGATTGTAAAGGATGATAATGACAAAGATACTGAAAACTGGGTGGTATTTGATATGGATATAAAACCTGATAATGTAGCTGTTCAAAAAGTAGATTATGAGAACGCGATCCAATTAGCTGAAAATGAAAATATAAAAGTAGCTTATTCCAATGATTCCTTTGAACTTTGGCTTTTATTGCATTATCAATACTTTGATAATCAATGGACAAGACACCAATATTATAAAAGATTGAGTGAATTGTGGGATTGCAATTATGAAAAAATGGGCAAGCAAAAAGTGTTTTGTCAACAAATCTATAAGCGACTTCAAGAAGATGATCGCTCTAATCAATCAGAAGCAATCACACGAGCAAAAAAATTATTTGAAGACCAAAAAGAACTTCAAGTATCAGAGAAAAATCCAGCTACTCAAGTTTACCTTTTGGTTGAAGAATTGAATAAACATATTTGATTCTAATTCATTAATTGATTTGGCAAAGGCATGCCTTTGCCCTACCGTTTTTTCCAACCTTTTACTAGAATCACTAATCGGTTATAGTTTTCAATGCCTTCTTCAATTCCTTGCAATTTGAGGTAAGTATCGTAGGAAGCTTCTCTCAAGCTTGGTAGAATATTCGGATATAGGTCATTATTTTTGTAAATCGCACTGAGGTCGTTTTTCATTCCGATAGATAAATGTGTGGCTCTAAAATCTGCATATTCTTTGGGCGAGCGATAGCGATATTCACTGGCAATATAACGCCAATATGCCAGCATTCCAGAATATCGGACGAACATTTGCTTAGATTTCAAACAAGTCAAATAAGCTAGAAAATTACAAGTACCTTCATCACCAAAACCATAACCATGCGCCATTTCATGCGCCATTGTAAAAGGTTTTTGGAGCGGATGTAAACCAGCGTCTAAATTGCCTTCTCCGACAAAAAACCAATAAATACCTGCTGTTTGTATTCGTAATAAAATGCCTTTCGGCAAAAGTTGACGCGCTCGTACTCTACCCGATGTCGGATAACCTAACTCTTCCAGAACACTTTCCAGACTTTTACGAACTTCTTTTTCTAAATCTTTCGGGAATAACTTCTCATCAATTGCCAAACTATCTTGCCCAACTAATAACAAACGTGCATCAAGTGTTTTTTTAGTAGCCCATTGCGTTTCTTGTTGTATTTCTTGGAGAGTTGGTGGAGAAAGTTGGAGTTGAAGCTGATTTTCAATCGGAACACGACCATAATTAAATCCCCAAATCCATAAAAACCAGATAATAATGATTGCTGTAAGGTTAGCTAATGTAAAACCTAATTTTTTTAATCGCTCTTTTATTGTCAACTGTTTTGTATAGGCTTGAATGCTGTAACGCACTAAGTTGTAAAGCACCATTAAAAAAAACAGATAAAACAAAGGAATGGGTAAAGCAGCAATGGTATAATCTATAATCGTCCGAATTCCTAGAAAAAGCCCTCTTGAGTATAGAGTTTCGATAGTTTGCGGATATAAGCCTCCCAACCATCTCAACAAAAGAGAAAAAAGGGCAAAGAACAGCCAAAAGTAACGTTTGATAAATACATATGCTTTCCACTTAATTGCCATAAAGTTCTTTTTGTATTTGTTGTTCGGTGAAGCTACTTACTAGACCTAAAGTTAAAAAAGAAAAAACAATGATATGAATAATTACACCAGAATTTGTAAAATGCATTGAAAAATCAGATAAACTAATAATGATAATACCTGAATACAATAAAAAACCAATTAAAAAACTAGTAACAGGAGAACGATATGTCAGTAGTCCAAGTGCAATGTAAATAAAGGAAATGACCAAATTTTGATAAAAAAATTCATTATTAAATTTATAACTAACCCATATAGAAGTAAAATTAAACAATGCTAAAACGTAAAAAATATACCTCGATTGCCTAATTCGCTGACGGTTCTTTTCCAGTCTTTTTACTTTTTGATACACTTCTTCTCCCGAAAAACCATGACTCATTAACACTGCATTACAGCTTTTGCAAATGATTGATCCGATAGAAGTATTTTTCCCACAATTAGGACAGTCGTTAATATTATCAAGTAATTGTTCTTTCATTCTTTTTTGTTGTTTTTTAACTATCCATATTCTCCCAAACATTATTTAAAAGTAAAAATAAAGCTAAAAATGTCTCAAACTTGCATTTTGAAACGAACAATTTTATCTTTTGCGCATTATAAAATTTGTAATTTTATCATCGGTTTACAATAATATTATTAAAATAAAATGTAAATATGAGGCCATTTTTTACCAAATTATCAATTATAGCATGTATATTACTTTATACATCAGCTAGTTTCGCACAGAATGATAATTCATCATTCGCAATTGATTTCAAATCAGGAAGTCAATTTCTACCAAACAATTTAACTCAATTTATTCAACAACCTGATTTAGAGAATACAGAAATAGGACAAGCCTATTTTTATCGACTAATTCAGTTTAATGATATTCCAGATTTAAGGCAACAAAATCAAATTGCTTTGGCTGGAATTAAATTAATGGAATACATTCCGAATAGAGCTTATATTGCTGCTATTCCAATGGCAATGAATCGTCAAATTCTTTCGTCTCTTAACGTTAGAGCTGTCGTAAAATTGGATGCTTCGATCAAAATGAATGAAGCACTTCGTTACGAAGTTTATCCAAATTGGGCAGTGACAGGCAATGAAATTGAACTTTATGTCAAACTAAATGATCGAATTCCTAGTTCTAAAATCTTATCAGATTTTTTAGCTAAAGGCGCAAAAGTCATCAAAGTACACACAAGAGATCAATTAGTTCACATCAAAATTGAGACGGAAGCTGTGGTTATTCGCAGTATCGCGGCTATTCCTTATGTTAATTTTGTAGAGCCGATTTCTGAGCCAGGAGAACCAGAAGACGTAAAAAGCGGAAATCTTCATCGTTCTAATATGCTAAAATCTAACTCACCTAATGGTGTTAATTATGATGGTACAGGTGTTAAAGTATTAGTAAGAGATAATGCGTTAGTTGGTCCTCATATTGATTTTGAAGGTCGTCAAACTACAATTGATTTCGTACCAACTGGTACACATGGAGATAATGTAGCTAGTTGCTTGACAAGTGCAGGTAATTTAGACCCTGATGCAGAAGGTTCAGCTCCTGGAGCATATCTTTATGTTTCAGATTATGAACCTGACTTTTTAGATACTGTTTATGGTTTGCATTTATATGATAATGTAAAAGTTACTAACTCTTCTTATTCTGATGGTTGTAATGGTGGTTATACTAATGTTGCTCAACGCGTAGATGATCAAATTAATGATAGTCCTACTTTATTGCACGTTTTCTCAGCTGGAAATAGTGGTACAACCAACTGTCAATATGGCGCTGGAAACGTTTGGGGAAATATCACAGGAGGACATAAAGTTGGTAAAAATGTAATGACCGTTGGTAGTACAGATGCTAATGGTGTTTTGGTGGCTAGTAGTTCAAGAGGACCTGCCGAAGATGGTCGTATCAAGCCAGATATTGTTACTCATGGTAGTGGTGTTTATATGACAATGCCTAATAATACCTATACTACAGCTTCTGGAACTTCTTTTTCTGCACCAAATATTGCGGGTTTAACGGCTCAATTAATTCATGCTTATAAAGATTTGAATGCTGGTCAAGAACCAGAATCAGCTTTAATCAAAGCGGCTGTTTTAAATACAGCTAAAGATTTCGGCAATTATGGCCCCGATTTCCGTTATGGCTGGGGATTAGCTAATGGATATAAAGCATATAAATTATTAGAAGAAAATCGTTATTTGACTGCTTCTGTTGCTCAAGGCGGTTCTAATGCACACAATATTACTGTTCCTGCCAATGTATCGGAACTCAAAGTAATGGTTTATTGGAGAGAAGAAGGTGGTTCTTTAACTGCTGCTAGTCCACTTGTCAATAATTTAGACATGACTGTTTTGGGTAATGGTACAACCTATCAACCATTCGTTTTAGATCCTACTCCAAATGCAACTACTTTAAATAATCCTGCTGTTCAAGGTGTGGATAATTTAAATAATATGGAACAAGTCGCAATTGTCAATCCTAGTGCTGGTACTTATACAGTCAATGTAGCTGGAACAGTTGTTCCAACTGGAACGCGCGAATATTATGTTTTGTATGAATTTGTTATGAATGATGTCCAAATCACTTATCCTAGTGGTGGTGAAGGTATTGTCGCTTCTACTGTTACTCGTATTCAATGGGATGCGTTTGGTGCAATTGGTACATTTGATTTAGAATATTCTACTGATAATGGTACAACATGGAATACCATTGCTACTGCTCCTGCTACTGCTTATTTTTATGACTGGACAGTTCCTGCCTCTGTAACAGATCAAGGTTTAGTCAGAATTACAAGAGGTACAGCTTCAGATATGTCTGATACTACTTTTACTGTTGTTGGCGTGCCTTCTAATATTTCAGTTGATACTGTTTGTGCAAATGTTGTCGTTTCTTGGACTGCTGTACCTGGCGCGACATCTTATGATGTTTTGGTCTTAGGTCAAAAATATATGGATTCTGTTGCGAATAGTACAACAACCTCTGCAATAATACCTTTGGCTGATCCTACTGCTCCTTTTTGGGTAACGGTTAGATCAAGAGTGAATGATGGTGTTGGTAAACGTGCCTATGCTATTAATCACGCTGGAGGATTACTCAATTGTGTATTAGCACATGAAGTTGCGATTGAATTGAACCAACCTACACCACAAGAAAGTTTCTGCTCATTTGACTCTACAATTGTCATTGAATTGGCTAATAATGGACAAAGCGATCTAATCAATTTACCAGTTTATTATCAGTTAGGTAATAATACACCTGTAATGGAAACTATTACGGATACTATTTTTAGTGGTCAAACTTACATACATACTTTTAGTTCATTATTAAATGTTCCTCTTGGTAGTCATACTATAAAAACATGGTTCACTTACCCACAGGATTTATTAAACTTCAATGACACAAGTGATGTAGCATTTGATCTAGCTGGTAGTGTTTTAGTATTCAATGAAGATTTTGAAACATTTACTAATTGTGCCATAGCCAATGATTGTGATCTAACAGTTTGTCCACTAACTAATGGTTGGAGAAACTTTGATAATGGCACAGAAGATGACATTGACTGGAGAGTAGATAATAATGGTACAGCATCTAATGGTACTGGTCCAAATGTCGATTTCAATCCTGGTACTGCTGCTGGTAAATATCTATATTTAGAAGCTTCTGGTACTTGTAATAATCAAGAAGCATCGCTTATCAGCCCTTGTATTGATTTGACGAATGCGACTAACCCTTTATTCTTATTTGGTTATCATATGTTAGGTAATGATATTGGTGAATTACATATTGACATCATCAGTGATGTAACGACACTAGACGTTATTCCTCCTTTTATTGGTGCTCAAGGAAACGATTGGAATCAAGGTTCAATTGATTTATCTCCTTATGTCGGAACAACTATCTCTATTAGATTAAGAGGTATCACAGGAAATGGTTTTGCTTCAGATATAGCGATTGATGGACTTGAATTAATTGATATTAATACGCCTCCATCTACTAGCTTCTCTTATAATCAGTCAATTATTTGCCCAGGAGAGAACGTTTTATTTACCGATGAGAGTACTAATTATGTAAGTAGTTATCAATGGTCATTCACACCAAATACAGTAACTTATCTTAATGGTACTTCTGCTACCTCTGCTAATCCTGCTGTTTCATTTAATACAATGGGAACTTATGATGTGACTTTAATCACGACTAACTTAGTAGGTAGCGATACTTTAGTACAAACTGCTGCAATTACTGTTGGAGCAGGAATGTCTCTTCCAATCGCCAATGATTTTGAATCTTACGCTAATTGTGGTACAGCTAATAACTGTGAGTTAGAAGTTTGTGCACTTGGTAATGGTTGGAAAAATCTTGCTAATGGCTCAGAAGATGATATTGATTGGAGAGTAGATGATGATGGTACATTATCTAATAATACTGGACCTAGTGTCGATTTCAATCCTGGTACAACACAAGGTAATTATCTATTTTTAGAAGCTTCTGGCGGTTGTAATAATCAAACTGCTTCGTTAGTCAGTCCTTGTATTGACTTGACTTCTGCTGTTAATCCTGCATTTACTTTAGCGTATCATATGTTTGGAAACGACATGGGTTCATTACATATTGATATTTATAGTAATGGTCAATGGATCAATGATGTCATTCCTAGCCTTACAGATAATGTTGATCTTTGGCAACAGCTACAAGTTAGCTTGTTTCCTTATGTGGGTCAATCTATTTCTGTAAGGGTGCGTGGTCTTACAGGAAGTGGTTTTGAAGCGGATTTGGCAATTGATGATATTAATATATTCGAAGTCACAACACCTCCAACAGCAGCATTATCTATTAGTGGAACGCCTTGTTTTGATGCGACGACATTTAATGATAATTCTACGAATGGCGCAACAAGTTGGAATTGGAATTTCGGACCGAATGCAACACCTGCTACGGCTAATACTGCTGGACCTCATACGGTTGCATTCTCGTCTGCTGGTGCTCAGACAGTTACTTTGATCGCGTCAAGTCCTTCTGGAAGTGACACTGTCACTCAACAAGTGAATTTAGACACTTTACCGACTGCCGATTTCTCTTGGACAGCAGCCAATGAAG
>CAKZLL010000253.1 GCA_937125475.1 uncultured Saprospiraceae bacterium
TTTTACTGCGTTGCCTTTTTCTTGCATAGCTCGCTATGCGGCATAAAAAGCGCCTTGTAAAAAATAAAATTCATTACGCAATCTTGGGTAGGTTATTTATTTCCTTGTCCCTAATTATCTTACAAATAACTCCACTATAAAATAAACATAGAAGATTAATAACATCAACCCTTCCCATCTCGAAACGGTTTTGGAAATCATCATAAAGAAAAATAGCAAAGTCATCGCTATCATCATCGGCATACTAAAATCAGTAATAATTTCTGGAACAATTAAGCCTTCGCCTCTAGATTGAGCAATAATTCCAGGAATACCAACTACCGCAAATGTATTGAAAATGTTTGATCCTAAAATATTACCAATTGCAATTTCAGGCTTGCCACGTCGCATTGCTGTTACACTAACTACAATTTCAGGGAGTGATGTTCCTAATGCGACAACACTTAAAGCGATTGCCTCAGATTTTATATCAAACATCTCAGATATTTTGATAATCGCCTCAATGGTATAAGTTGCTCCAAAATAAACCAATACACCACTTGCTAATAATGTGAGGTAAGTCATCGGTTCAATTTTCTGTTTTATTGGTTTTTCGTCTTCATCATTTCCAGAAAAAGAATAACCAATAAAAATAATTAAACCAGCAATAAGTAAACTAGCCTCAAAAATACTGACATCCGAAACGCCTGTTGAATTAGGTGCTAAAATGAACCACAGTAAAAAGGCAGAACAAATTAAAAAAGGAATATCCGCTTCCATCAAATTGACATTGAACGAAACGCGCTTACCAATAATCGCAGTTAAACCGAGTACTAAGGCGATATTCGCAATGTTTGACCCAACTGCATTACCTGTAACAATAGAAGAATCTCCCGAAAAGACCGCAACTATTGAAGAAGCCAATTCTGGTAATGATGTTCCGACTGCAACAATAGTAACACCTATGATAAAAGAAGGAATGCCTAATGCTATACCAATTTTTTCCGCTGCTCCAATAAACCAATCTGATCCTTTTACTAAGCCTGCAAGGCTGATAATAAAAATACCACTCCACATTAATGCGTCCATCCGTTAAATTTCCCTTTTGTGATTAAATAGAATAGGTATAATGAGTTATTGCAATGATTATACCTGCATTTTTACAAATGTATAAGTATTTTGATACTTAGACTAATATCAAGGCATAAGCTTTTTATTTTAGTCAAAAAAAAATTATTTTTTCTTTTTCACTTAAAATATTAATAATATTTTAACTAACTCATTGATTTATAATATTTTTTATATTGAAATAAAATTAGGTTAATTATCAGAATAAAAAGATTATTGTATGTTTTATAGAATAAATCAAAATTTTTTTTCTTAAAAGTTAGGAAAAAACAAATTAATGTCTAATTTTGTTGTAGAGATAAAGACAAAAACTTCAGTCCTAACTAAATAAAACCAAGTAAAATAATAAGAATTAATTCACTTTTTAATTTGTTTTAGATTTTATAGATTAAGAATAATATTAAGAATCGTCAGTATAAGACTTTAAAACCTCGTTAGGAACTAGCGAGTACACGGAAAGAGAAAATATAAGCCATAAATTTTTTGCAAATCTTTGTGCTGTTTTTGTTGAAGTCCGAAATCCATCTATTAAAAATGTATGGATAGTTCAGAATAATGCTTGATCTTCCATGTAATAGTAGGTACTTTAATAGAAGTACCTTCTTTTTTTTGTCCCTACCACTCGATTATAATTCCTAAAAGTTATTGGTTTGAAATTCTGTTTTCTAAAAGTATTCTGTAATTTTGCACCCCGTAATACTTTTAAAAGGAAGTTTTTTGTAAAAGAAACTGCTTTTACCACAAATTTCCTTTTATTATTCCAACTATCAGATCGATTTTAATCATCTAATAAGAGCAGGAAAAAATAAGCATTCATGGCAAAATATGTATTCGTTACGGGCGGTGTGACTTCTTCTTTAGGTAAAGGTATCATAGCTGCATCCTTAGCTAAACTCTTACAAGCAAGAGGTTTTAGAGTGACTATTCAAAAATTCGATCCTTATCTTAATATTGATCCTGGTACGCTTAATCCTTATGAACATGGAGAGTGTTTCGTTACAGAAGATGGAGCAGAAACCGATTTGGACTTAGGGCATTATGAGCGTTTTTTAAATATTTCCACCACACAGGCTAATAATGTAACAACAGGACGTATTTATCAAACGGTGATTAATAAAGAAAGAAAGGGCGATTATTTGGGCAAAACAGTGCAAGTCGTTCCTCATATTACGAACGAAATTAAGCGTCGAGTTCAATTATTAGGTATTGGTAATGAGTATGATATTATTATCACCGAATTAGGTGGAACGGTTGGAGATATCGAATCTTTGCCTTATTTGGAAGCTTTACGTCAATTGCGTTGGGAATTAGGTAGTGATAATTGTATTGTTGTTCACTTGACTTTAATTCCTTATCTAAGCGCAGCAAAAGAACTTAAAACTAAACCAACACAGCATTCTGTAAAGGAATTATTAAAAACAGGTATTCAACCAGATATTCTAGTTTGTCGTTCTGAACGACCAATTACACAAAGCATTAGACGCAAAATTGCATTATTCTGTAATGTGGAAATGGGCGCGGTCATTCAAGCAATTGATGCCGAAACGATTTATGATGTTCCGATGTTGATGTTAGAGGAGAATTTGGATCGAATAGCATTAGCTAAATTGCGTTTGCTCGAAAAACGAGATCCTGAACTTAGTAAATGGAAATCTTTTTTACAGAAACATAAAAATCCAAAATCGGAAATAACGATTGGATTGGTCGGAAAATATAACGAATTACAGGATGCTTATAAATCAATTTATGAAGCATTCATTCATGCAGGAGCATCGAACGAGTGTAAAGTAAAGGTAGAACCTATCCATTCTGAGGCTGTTACACCTGAAAATGCGGCTGAACACTTATCGCATTTAGATGGGATTTTGGTAGCACCTGGGTTTGGAGAACGTGGTATTGATGGAAAATTGCATACCGCTCAATATGCTCGTGAAAACGGTGTGCCTTATTTTGGTATTTGTTTAGGAATGCAATGCGCTGTGATTGAATACGCGCGTAATGTCTTAAAATTAGACGATGCGCATTCTACCGAAATGGCACCAGATACTCAATTTCCTGTCATTGCTATGATGGACGAGCAGAAGGAAATCACGAATATGGGCGGAACAATGCGCCTCGGTTCTTATCCTTGTACGCTTAAACGCAAAACAGTTATTCAACAAGCTTATCGTTCTCTGAAAATTAATGAACGCCATCGCCATCGTTATGAATTTAATAATCAATATTTAGAGCGATTTGAAAAAGCAGGAATGAGAGCTTCTGGTTTTAATCCTGCGACTAACTTGGTTGAATCCGTTGAAGTAAAAGATCATCCTTGGTTTGTAGGCGTGCAATTTCATCCAGAATTAAAAAGTACAGTAGAAGAACCTCATCCTTTATTTGTCGATTTTGTGAAAGCAGCTAAAGCAAAGAAAGGTAAGTAATTGAATTATTTCGCTTCGCGGATTGTTTTATTGTTGTGATTGTTGGGTCGTATTCTTAAAACAAGGATAAAACGTAACAATCACAACAATTAGATTGCTATTGCCTTTATTGGTCGGATGTCCATTTTTTTAAAGTACCATCTTTATAAAGAAACCATTTTTTTCCTTGATATTCTACTTCGGCTTTTCCATTATTAAAAGACATAGCAGAATCAAATTTTGGTGAGATCACCCATTTTAGGTGCTTATCAACATATCCGTATTTTTCATCACACCCTTTTCGTACTTTCGCGAGTCCTTCTGAGAAAGAGTTTGCATCACAGAAATATTTATTTTTATGAATCCTTCCTATCGTATCTAAATAGAACATTGAAATACCATTAAAAGCTAAAAGCAGCCCATTTTCATCGTATCCTTTACCATAAAAATTGATACGATTTTGACTTGATGCAGAAAATTGACCAAAATCATTAACGATTTCACCCTTTTTGTTGATTATAATTCCTGCTTTTTTCCAATATACGCCAGTAGTTGGGTTGGTAAATTCAAGCCCTTTTTCCAATTCAGGCAAAATTATCCAGTTATCGTTTTTATCAACATAGCCATATTTCCCATTTTCTTTTTTTAGTATTAAATCTTGATTCCAGTTGACCTTTTTACTATGAAAGTATTGTTCTGGTGAGATTGAGAAAGGAATTCCCTTTACTTCTATTGAGTCATTTTCATATTCTATTATTATAAAATTAGAAGTAATTCCATCTTTTCTTAGCGCATTAGGGATGTCATCCCAGCAACCATATCCATCACAGCAGGTAAAAATTTCTGCATAGACTTCATCTTTACCATCTTTATCAAAATCTTTAATTTTTATTCTTTCCTTCCAATAACTTGCCGTATCTCCTTCGTCAGGATATCCTAAAGCAATTTCATAATCGGTATAAATTGGGTTTTTCTGAGAACTAAGGTCGATTATTAAAGTATGGCAACCTCTTCCTTCATAACCTGAGGTAACAAAATCTTCTAAATTATCTCCATCAATATCAACTATCTTTTTATCTTCAACCTTTAAACTATCGGCTGCTGTTTCAAATTCATTCGTTGATTTTACAGTTTCTTGACAAGAAAAAAAGAAGCTAAATGATGAAAGAACTATAAAAAGTAATTTTTTACTGTATTTCATTACCCTATGTTTTTTAAGTAATCGGGCAAAATTAAAATGGATAACCAATGGCTAAATTGACGCGCCCATTACTTATCGCTTCATGTTTAGATTCCCAGAAAGTAGACAAATCATTGTCGTCGCCTGTTCCGCTATATGGTCTACGAACGCGCCACGCATAATCAATTCTTAATATAAAAAAGGAAAAGTCATACCGAATGCCAGCTCCTGCACCAATTGCCATTCGCTTTAAAAAGTTATCGGTCGTCAATAATTTAATACCATTTTCGGAATCATCCGTGAATGACCAAACATTACCAACATCAACAAATAAGGCGCTTTCTAAGCCAGAAGCGATAAAACCCATATTGAAACGTCCTTCGAGATTACCTACAAATTTGAAATCTCCCGTTTGAAAAGGAACTAGATTGTCCAAAGTTGGATCTGTTTCAGCTCCACCAGGTCCAAGTTGTCGAACCCGCCAAGCCCTAATACTTGAATTTCCACCTGCAAAAAACTGTTTGACATAAGGCAAGCCCGTTTCGCTAGAATTGCCATAGGGCAAACCAATTCCTGTATTTATTCTGCTTGCTATCGTTACATTTCTACCAAAATTTTTAAAATACCGTCCATCCAATTCGAGTAAACTATATTGAGAATAAGTGACTCTATCAAGGGAATCACTTCCAAAAGAAAAAGGAACATCAGGCTTAATCACTTGATCTAAGAGATTAAGCACATTTCCAGATAAATCAAGTCCGAGCCGCAAGGAATAATTCTCATTAGCAATTGGA
>CAKZLL010000254.1 GCA_937125475.1 uncultured Saprospiraceae bacterium
ATTATTTTTAGATGCTATTTCTGTTAGAAATTATATGACTAATTTTAAAAATAAAGGCTCAATGCTAACTGGAATTGCTTCTGGAAGAGCTGGAAATTTAAGAGGATTAGATCATTTGACAAGCATATTGATGCACATGGGCGGATTAGTTCATCCGAATAGAGTCCCATTTTCTTTGGTCGAAACACTTGTGGATGAACATGGTGCAATCAATAACGAGGCAACTTTAAGCATCATGCAACAACAAGTCAAGGAATTAATCGCTATGTAAAATCATAATATATGCGAATTGAGGGTTGAGTGTTGAAAATGTGTACCTTTCTAAAATAGGTTGATAGGTTTTAGATTGTTGGATTATAAAACTAAATCAGCCCAATAATTATCGTTTTTTTTACATCCACCATTAAAAATTTCAAAAGCCCTATTAAAATAGTAGGCTTTTGAATGATACATTAAAAAAAAGTTTATTTTTATGCCTTTGTAAATCTCCATCATCAATTACATCTTATGCCTTTTGATCAATCAAAGCCTTATACCCTAGATCGGGTAGTTCGGATAGCCATTACTCTTGCTATATTTTATGGCTTAATTTTACTAATGGATTCGCTTAGTAGCGTTTTAGTTCCTTTTGTCCTTTCCCTTTTAATTGCTTATTTAATTTTTCCATTAGTTCGTTTTTTTGAACAAAAAGTTTTCAAAAATCGCTTAATGGCTACGATCACTAGTTTGCTTTCCTTGTTGGTCGGCATAATTGGTATATTAATGATCACAATTCCGATTATTGGGAGTCAGATCACCAAAATGGGGCAATTACTCCGAAACTTAGTGACGCAAAATACAGGAGGTAACTTACCAGATTCTTTAGCTTCAGTTGAGAAATTTTTAGTCTCTTTTGCCGAGCGAGAAGACGTTCAAGAATTATTTAATTTTCAAAATATAGAAACTGCACTTGAAAAATTACTACCTGGTTTGTACGGTGGATTATATGGGATTTTTTCGGGTTCAATGAGTATTTTGGTTGGGCTATTTGGGATTACAATTATCATTTTTTATATTATTTTTATCTTAATAGATTTTGAAGAAATCACAGGTGGTTGGCGCGAATTAATTCCTTTTTCGTACAGAGATAGAGTTGTTCGTTTACTGGATGACTTAAAAGACGGCATGGCAACTTATTTTCGAGCGCAATCTCTTATTGTCATGATTATCAGTCTTTTATTTGCTGTTGGTTTCTCTATCATTGGCTTACCGATGGGCTTTTTACTTGGTGTTTTTATTGGTATTTTAAATTATGTCCCCTATTTACAAAACATTGGTTTTATTCCAGCCACATTCTTAGCCGCAATGCACGCATTAGAAACGGGGGATAGTTTTTGGGGGATGATGGGCTTAGTTGCCTTGGTTTTTGGTATTGTACAATTAATACAAGATGCGTTTTTAACACCTAAAATCATGGGTGATGCAACAGGTTTAAATCCTGCAATGATTCTATTATCTCTAACCATTTGGGGACAAATTTTGGGAATGCTTGGTCTATTGATCGCTTTGCCTGTGACTTCTATTTTAATTTCTTATTATCGCCGATTTTTGAAGCAGACCGAACGACAAAATTCAAAAATCATTATAGCGCCTCATCTACTCGACGATGACGACGATGATGACGATGACGAAGAAGAGGATGAGCCTAAAAAAGGGAAAATTATTCTATTTGATTAAAAGATAACTATTGAAAAATATCAAAAATTGGTTTCAGTTTTTCCGAGGAGGTAATTTATTGATTATCATTTTAACGCAATACCTTATATATGGGATATTAGGAATAGGCATATATAATCGTATTTATGATAATAATACCCTTGATTTCTTTGATTTTAATTTTGCATTATTAGTTCTTGCTACGGTCATTATTGCTGCTGCGGGTAATGTAATTAATGACATTTATGATTACGAAATAGATTTGATCAATAAGCCACAAAAGATTTTTATTAATGAAATTATTTCTATCAAAAAGGCGTGGTTACTCTATTCTTTAATGAATGGAATTGCTTTGATTATTGGCGTTTATCTTGGGTATAATAGTGTTAATTATGGCAATTATTACCTCATTGGTTTTCCTTTGATTATATCATTACTTTGGAGTTATTCCGCATTTTTCAAAAAAATGCCTTTGATTGGAAATTTAATTATTGCATTTTTTTGCGCATTAGTTCCGATTTATGCCCTACTTCCGACCTTTAATTCAACCTATTTTCATAATGGAAATTCGACTTACTCATTATTGAGAGATGTAGGTCTTCTTTATATTTTATTTGCATTTTTAACTACTTTGATTAGAGAAATTGTAAAAGATATAGAAGATATGGAAGGGGATTTATTAGGTAATGCTCGAACTTTCCCTATTGTATCAGGTATAAGAATTTCCAAAATTGTATTAATTGTTTTATTATTTTGTTCATTGCCTTTATGGTTAGTTCCGTTTTCTAATATTAAAGTTACGAATAGTCATTCTCTTACATTTTGGATAAGTAATATATATTTAATAATTATAATTGGATTGCCTTTTTTAAGGATTGGCTATTTAATTATTAAAGCACAAACAAAATCGGATTTTCATCAAATTAGTAGTCAAATAAAATGGTTAATGTTAGCAGGATTGTTATTTTTGATTGTTTTTTACTTAGAATTTCAATGGTATAGCAATTTTTTATAGCTAATCATTGATACATTAATAAAAAATAGTTAGTTTAACCCTTAATTTTAAATCAAATGGCATTCGATAAGTATTTACTAGCTCTTTTTAATAAAAAAATAGACATACTAGTAAAGGTAATAGGTTAAAAAATAGCGACAAAATGATTTTAAGATATAAAAGTAGAGGCACAAAAGTCAAGGAACTTCAAGAAGCTTTGAACGCATTAGGTTTTGATACGGGTGTGCCTGATGGTATATTTGGTAAGCAAACAGAGCGTGCAGTCATGGACTTTCAACGTTCTGTGGGGTTAGACGATGATGGCGAGGTAGGAAACATGACTTGGAAAGCGATTGAGGATGTCAATAGTATAAAAACATATGATTATATAAAAGAAGATTATATCACTGATTATGCCTTAAATGATAATGAATATTATAAAGAAGTAGTTGAAAAAGACTGTATCTTCATTCATCATACGGCTGGAAATGCGCGTCCCGATTATGTTATTTCTGGTTGGGAACGTGATAAATCAAGACGTGGAGGTGTGTTGCGTGTTGCTACTGCTTTCGTAATTGGTCGTAGAACTGATGGCGCAAAAGATTATGACGGTTCAGTCTTTCGAGCCTTTAAATCTAAATATTGGGCACATCACTTAGGTACTAGGCGACCAAAATATAAAATGAGTAATACTGAACTCAACGCCAAATCTATTGGTATTGAAGTTTGTAGTTTTGGGCCAGTCAATCGGGTTATTGAAGAAGGCGAAGAGCGCTTTTTTGTACAACTTTCTGCTACACGAAAAATTTATATTCCAACAGAAGATGTATGTGCTTTGGAGAAGCCGTGGCGGGGTCATCGCTATTTTCAAAAATATACGGATGCTCAATTAGCTTCACTCAAACGATTATTATTGGATTTAGTCAAATTATTTGAGCTAAAAATCGAAAATAGAGTATATGATCGGGATTGGTTTGATTTAAAGTTTGAAGCACTCAATGGAGGAGCAGGACTTTGGACACATGTTAATGTGAGAGAAGATAAAACAGATTGCTTTCCTCAGCCAGAATTGATTGCTATGCTAAATGAGTTCAATCAAGAAGTACAGGAACATTATAGGAGAATAGCTAATAGAACCAGATAAAATTCTACCATACATAAATAGTCTAATACCTAAAAGGTGAAAACGCATCCAAAATATTTTGGATGCGTTTTTCTTTTGGTTCATTGACAATTTTTGCCTTTTAGTCCAATATGGGCTTGCCCCATTGCTCTAACTCTTTAAAAAACAACGGGGCAAGCCACCACTGGATTAAAAAAATATTTATTCTGGCAAAAATTGTTAATGAACCTTTGTTTTTTATAATTGTAGTTTTTTTTTATAAAAAAACTAATCATTTCATTTTTTTCATTTAAAATACATATCCTATTTTTATCTAAATCTTAATCTTTTCTTTATCAACTACTTACTTTCTCACTTTTTATTTCTCTTCATCAAAATATTATATTTCCTTTCTTTCAGTTGCCTTATTTGGCATAAAATGTGCCATTAACTTCGACTATTTTAAAAAAAAATTTATTCAAAATGTCACATTTTCTCAAAGGATGTCATCTCATCCGTAGCAAGAGAAAAGCAATAGGAAATATTGTTTTTAAGATGTGGCAACAACAATAATTTCATGTTGAAAAAGACGTACCTTTTATTCGTTGGCACAGTCATTTTGCTTGTAATCAATATAAGTTCTGCCAAATCGGCAGTTCATTTTCCTGAGTATAATAGCTTAGAAAATATCACACTATCAAATGATAGTTTAGATAGACCATTTAAAGAAGAATTTTTATTTTTAGTAGTAACAGAAGAAATAGTCAATCTTTCTCATGCGACATTAACGTTGCCGAATCCTATTAAAAATGTATTAATCGTTAAGCTTGAAGAAGCTTGGACTGGAGAAATAAGCATTAAATTATTAGACAAAGAAGGAGAAATTGTTAAATGGACAACAATTGATAAATCAACTCCTTTTGATCAATTGATCATGAAAGTCGATGATTTGCCTAAAGGCGCTTATATTCTTCAAATTAAGAAAAACAATCAAATCGCACTAAAGCGAATTGTCAAAACGTAGGTCAAAAAAAAGCATCCCTTTGATGCTTCAATACAAGATATTTAAGACGCAGTGGTTTAGATAATTGAATAATTTATTCAATTACTGATGGCCTCCTTTTTTAAGGAGGCTTTCTTTTTTTATATTTAACAAAAAAATGAATTTACTAGCATATCAATCAGAATTAGATATTAGAGGAAAGTACGTTTTTGATCCTATTAGGATGAAAGACATTGTTATTACACCAGAAGAACTAGTCAGACAATTACTGATTCTCTATTTAATTAAAGAAAAACAATTTCCTAAAAACAAGATTAGTGTAGAACGACAAGTTCTTGTCAATGGTCGCCCCAAACGATTTGACATACTCGTCTATTCAGAAGGACAAACTGCACCTATTTTTTTAATAGAATGCAAAGCTCCGAACGTTAAAATCGACGAAGCCGTTCTGTTTCAGATTAGTAATTATAATAAAACGCTACGAGCTAAATATTGCCTTATTACAAACGGTATGTCCTTTCTTTGCTCTTTTATTAATTTAGAAACCGAAGAAATTCGGCATTTAGAAGACATTCCGAGTTATAGCGAATTGCATGTTCAAAAATAAAATTCTAAGTATCAATCCTTTATATATAATTTTCAAAATTTTAAACTTGAAAAGACAAATGTCCATTAAATAATTGTATTTTTGTCGCGTTTTGTAGGTAAGGTAAAGGCATATCTTTACCCTACATCCTACCAATATTTTCAAATGATAATCAACTAATGAAAGAAGACGATCCTCTGAGTTATGATAAAATATTACTTGAAGCAGAAAAGACAATTAGTCGAAATCGACGATTTGTACTCGGCTTCTTGGGTCAATATTTCACCTCCCTTTAATCAGGAAGAACTGGAATATCTGGCACAAGAATTAGATATTCCTTTAGATTTCCTAACCGATTCACTGGATATAGACGAACGCTCTCGATATGAAAGAGAAGACGATTTACGGTTGGTCGTATTAAATACGCCTATTATTAATTCTTCCGAAAGTGCTAATCCCGCGATTTACATCACTGCACCGATAGGGATTATTCTAACACCTGATCATATTTTAACGATTGCAGCGTTTGACAATCCAATTTTAAAAAAATTCTTAGATTATAAAGTTCGTAATTTCGACCCAGGCGACCATACACTCTTTGTGCTACAAATCATGGAACAAAATGTTTATCGCTTTCTAAATTGCTTAAAAGACCTTAACCTAAAACGAAATTTGCTTGAGCAAGAGCTATATGATTCTAGTAGAAATAAGGAATTGCATGAACTACTAAGTATAGAAAAAAGTTTGGTCTATTTCGTTACGTCTTTGAGTGCCAACGAATTACTAAAAATGAAAATGAGGCGGACGGATTTTCTCCAAATTCAAGATCATGAAGATCAAGCAGATCTTTTTGCAGATATTATGATTGACAATTCGCAGGCATTAGAAATGGCGAATATTTACACAAATATCCTCGGCGGAACAATGGATGCTTTTGCCTCAATCATTTCAAACAATTTGAATATTGTCATGAGGCGATTAACATCTATAACAATCATTTTAATGTTGCCTACCCTTGTTGCAAGCTTTTTTGGAATGAACGTTATTTCTGGCTTTGAAAAAGTCCCTTACGCGTTTACAGGCATTTTCGTTTTTTCTATTATCTTGGCGGTCATCATGGCATTAATTTTTAGACGGAATAAACTTTTCTAAAAACCTGCTCAGTTGTCCACATTTTAGATTTGATTACTCACAATTACTAACATCCTGTTGATAACTTTTTACATATTGATAATCAATAGTTTACATATATTATCAACAAAGTGTGGATAACTCACTCCAAATAATAATTATTTTTCTTTTAATTTAGTCTTCAGATTATTAGCTATAATATGCTAAAGTCAATTTACATCTAAACGACGGCTAACTTAAAAAGTAATTAATGTAACATATTTTTAAACTATACTAACGCTTTAGCTTTCGACTAATCAAACATTGAATATCAAGAGATTAACTTCAAAAATAGTAGTTTTTTCATAAAAACTGCTCGCACATTTTTGTGCCTAATAAGAATAATATTTCATTATCATATACACTAATTTGTTTTAAAATATTAAAGAAAATGACAACGGTAGAACCAATATTGAAGGAAAACCCAGGACGATTTGTCCTATTTCCAATTGAACATGATGAGGTTTGGAAAATGTACAAAACGGCAGAAGCTAGTTTTTGGACAACAGAGGAGATTGATCTAGCTCAAGATCTAACGGATTGGAAAAAACTCAATGACAATGAGCGACATTTCATTAAATATGTCTTAGCTTTTTTCGCGGCAAGCGATGGTATTGTTAATGAGAATTTGGTTTTGAATTTTATGCGCGAAGTTCAGATTCCAGAAGCCCGTTGTTTTTATGGTTTTCAAGTGGCTATTGAAAATATTCATGCAGAAACTTATAGTTTACTAATTGATACTTACATAGAAGACACGACGGAGAAAAATTTCCTTTTTAATGCGATTGATAATTTAGATTGTGTTAAGAAAAAGGCAGAATGGGCATTGCGTTGGATTGATGAAGCGCCAACTTTTGCGCATCGTTTGATTGCTTTCGCAGCAGTAGAAGGAATTTTCTTTTCAGGTAGTTTCTGTTCTATCTTTTGGCTAAAGAAACGTGGTTTGATGCCAGGGTTATCTTTTTCTAATGAATTGATTAGCCGTGATGAAGGCTTACACTGTGACTTTGCTTGTTTGTTGTATTCTATGTTGGAAAATCCATTGGACAAAAGCGAAGTGAATAGTATTATCACAGAAGCGGTTGAGTTCGAAAAAGAGTTTGTAACTGACGCTTTACCTGTTTCATTGATTGGGATGAATGCCGCATTAATGTCGGAGTATATTGAATTTGTAGCGGATCGCTTATTAAATTCTTTGGGTTGTGAGAAACATTATGGCACTGCAAATCCTTTCCCTTGGATGGAAATGATTTCATTA
>CAKZLL010000255.1 GCA_937125475.1 uncultured Saprospiraceae bacterium
TCAAATTTAAAGAAACTTTTCTTAGTGCATGGAACTTTAGATCGTCAAGAATCATTTAAAGGATTTTTGAAGGAACGTGGTTTTGAAAATACAGAAATTCCAGCTTTAGGGCAAGAATTCGAATTGTAATTTCAAGTTTTTCATAATAAAATAAGCCGCATTTCTATAATAGAAATGCGGCTTATTTTATTATGAAAGGATCTTACTTTTATTAGCAAAAACGATCAAAAACCTTTTTCAAATGACCTGAAATCATTTCTGAATTGGCTCTTTCAATATGATGACGCTCTAAGAAATGTACCAATTTTCCGTCTTTGAACAATGCCATAGAAGGTGAAGACGGTGGATAAGGAATCATATATTCACGCGCTTTTTCTGTTGCAGGCTTATCCACACCAGCAAAAACAGTGTATAAACGATCTGGCGTTTTCTCATGAGACAACGCATCAATAGCTCCTGGGCGAGCATAACGCGCTGCACAACCACAAACAGAATTAACAACTACAAGCGTAGTTCCTTCTGTTTCGCTTAATGCTTCAATAACTTCTGTTTCTGTTTGTAAGCTTTTATAACCAGCTGTATTTAATTCTTGACTCATTGGAGCCACTAAGTCTATAGGATACATATTGATGATTTTTATGTTGGATAACCGCCTTGATCGGCTTTTATCATGAATTTTATTACAAAACCTTTAAAGTTGAGACAAAGATAAAGATTTTGAATAAAGTTTAATACCTTATAATACAATTCCACACCTAGAAAGTTTATTTTTACTGAAAAAGGAGTAATAAAAACGCCATGTTTCTATTACTCCTTTTTCAAAATAAAACTAAATTTTAATTAAGATTACTTCACTCGAATCCAAGTTTGTGTTCTACCTAAAGCAGAAATTCCCTTAAAACCACGAACTTTTAGTTTTTTGCCTTTCTCAGCAACTTTCAGTGTACAACCATAAATACTTCCACTTTTAGGATCTAAAATTGTCCCGCCTTTAGCCGATTTCAAATCTTTAGATGCTTTCATTTTTGAAATAACAAACATCCCATTTACTTTTTTCCCACGACGATAATCCTTTTTGCCACATTTTTCGCATACGACATCAGGTGTAAGGAATAATTTCACTACTTTGCCATAATAAGCACCTTTAAATTTATAAATCTTGACTAGACTTTTTGCTTCTCCAGTTTTATCATCGATTGTTTTCCAAGTGCCTACAATAGTGCTTTGAGCGTAAGTATTGATTGCAAAAGTTGATAACAAAGCAAGCAAGATAAATTGTTTCATACTTTAATTTTTTGTAAAAATGATTAATTATTGATTAATTGTAAAAATATATTATAAAATTCAAATTATATAAATTTTTTTAATCGTGATTTAGACGAATAAAGGAAAAAAGGTTACAATGACTGTGTTTAAAACTCTTTTTTTAATCTAAAAATCACGAATACTACTTAACCTAACGTTGACTGTTTTAAATATAGTCGGTAAAAAGTATAATTTTTCTGTATTTTTGCACCACATTTTCAAAAGCTTACATCAACAGCTTATATCAACAAATGCTTAATAATGGATTTTAATAAAGAATTAGAGCGCAGAAAAACCTTTGGAATCGTCAGTCACCCCGATGCTGGTAAAACGACACTCACCGAAAAATTATTGCTTTTTGGTGGTGCAATTCAAACAGCAGGCGCGGTCAAGTCAAATAAAATTAAAAAAACCGCGACTTCCGATTTCATGGAAATTGAGAAGCAAAGAGGTATTTCTGTTGCAACTTCGGTTATGGCATTTGAATATAGAGATTTAAAAATCAACATTTTAGATACGCCTGGTCACCAAGATTTTGCAGAAGATACTTATCGAACATTGACGGCTGTCGATAGCGTGATTGTGGTCATTGATGTAGCAAAAGGTGTGGAGAAACAGACCGAAAAACTTGTTAAGGTTTGTAGAATGCGCGATACTCCGATCATTGTTTTTATTAATAAAATGGATCGCTCAGGTAAAGATGCTGTTGATTTACTAGATGAAGTAGAAGAAAAATTAGGCTTGAATGTTCGTCCTTTGAGTTGGCCAATTAGTATGGGACCAACTTTCAAGGGGGTATATAATATGTATGAAAAAAAGCTCAACTTGTTTAATGCACATGGCAAACAAGAAGAGGAAGAGACCATTGTTTTTGAGGATTTGGATCATCCAGATTTAGAAAAATACATTGGTGATTTTGCGGATGAATTGCGCGAAGAAGTGGAAATGATTGAAGGTGTTTATCCTGAATTTAGTCGTCAAGATTATTTAGATAGTAAGATTTCACCTGTATTTTTTGGTAGTGCGATTAATAATTTTGGTGTAAAAGAATTATTAGATTGTTTTGTTGAAATTGCTCCTTCTCCCCTACCCCGCGAAACAGATCAACGCATAATTGATCCAACAGAAAGTAAATTTTCGGGTTTTATTTTTAAAATTCATGCGAATATTGACCCACGTCATCGGGATAGAATTGCTTTTCTTCGCGTTTGTTCTGGGCTTTTTGAACGCAATACTAATTATTGGCATATTCGCCAAAATAAAAAAATGAAATTTTCTAATCCGACTTCGTTCATGGCAGAAAAAAAATCTATCTTGGACTATGCTTTCCCTGGCGATATTGTCGGTTTATACGATTCAGGAAATTTTGTAATTGGTGATGCCCTTTCAGAAGGGGAAAAACTACATTTCAAAGGAATTCCAAGTTTCTCACCTGAACAGTTTAGGTTTGTGAATAACAAAAATCCGATGAAAGCCAAGCAATTCAATAAAGGTTTGCAGCAGCTAATGGATGAAGGTGTGGCGCAACTTTTTATAAAAGATTTAAACAATCGTCGAATTATTGGAACGGTTGGAGCGTTACAGTTTGAAGTTATTCAATATCGTTTGGAGCATGAATATGGCGCAATTTGTACCTATGAACCTGTAAGTTTATTCAAAGCCTGTTGGGTCACATCGGAAGATCAAGTTGCACTTCAAGAGTTTCGTAAGAAACGCCAACCAGATATGGCAGTGGATTCGCGTGGAAAATTAGTTTTCTTGGCCTCATCTCAATATATTTTGGATATGGTTCAAGAGCAATATCCAAAAGTTCAATTTCACACCAAATCAGAATATTAAAATGATTGTTTGATTGCGTGATTGTTTTGCACCAACACAGGCAACAATCACGCAATCAAATAATTACACAATTATCAGTTATGTCAAAATTTTATACACTAAACGTTAAAGAAGTTCGGAAAGAAACCATCGATACTGTTTCTGTGGCATTTGATGTGCCTAAAAATTTGGTGGAAGCATATAAATTTATTCAAGGCCAGTACCTGACTTTACGTACTGATATTAATGGCGAAGACGTTCGACGATCTTATTCGATTTGCTCTAGCCCACTAGACGACGAGTTGCGTGTAGCGATTAAACAGGTAGAAAATGGGCGTTTTTCAACTTATGCCAATACCGTTTTAAAAGCAGGTGACACGCTGCAAGTCATGACACCGATGGGGCGTTTCTATACGGAGCTTTCGCCAAATAATGAAAAACAGTATGTCGCTTTTGCTGCTGGAAGTGGAATAACTCCCATTTTATCCATCATGAAAACGGTTCTAGAAGTCGAACCTAATAGTCAATTTATTCTTTTTTATGGAAATAAAAAAACGGAAACGATTATTTTCAAAGACGAAATCGATGCACTTAAAAATATTTATTTAAGTCGATTGAGTATTTATCATGTCCTAAGTCGCGAAGCTTTGGGTAGTCCATTGTTTGAAGGTCGAATAGATCAAGCGCGTTGTGAGAAATTCTGTAATTTATTACTTGATGTTAATTCGGTTGATGAATTTTTCTTATGTGGGCCTGAGGAGATGATTTTTGCAGCAAAAGATACTTTGAAAGCCACTGATGTGGCAGATCAAAAAATCCATTTTGAATTATTTACGTCTTCTTCTACTCCAAAAAAACCTAAGAAAAAAACAGAAAAAAAAGCAGTGCTTTCTGACGATTCGAGTATGATTACGGTTATTTTAGATGGGCATTCTTACCAATTTCCATTAGAAAAAGATGGCGAAGATATTTTAGATGCCGCATTAGATAATGGAGCCGACTTGCCATTCTCATGTAAAGGTGGAGTTTGCTCAACCTGCCGTGCGAAAGTAGAAAGTGGTACTGTTAAAATGGAATTAAATTATTCATTAGAAGATTGGGAGGTCGAACAGGGTTTCGTTTTAACTTGTCAAGCACATCCAACTTCAGAACGTGTGACTATCAATTTTGATGAACAATAAAATACATTTATCTATAATGCGAATTAAAAGTTGAAAATTGATAGATTTAAGCCTTTTTGATATAAAACTATTACTCTTTTATACAATTTAAAATCAATTTATAATATATAAAAACCTAATAATCAGTACATATTATTTTTTTTTCAACTCTTAATTCGTATCTATTAATAGACTTTAATAAAAAGAATAATGAAAATATTAGTAGTAGGAGGAACAGGTACAATAGGAAAAACTATTGTTGCTCATTTTTTGACTGGAAATGAGGTTATCGTTGCAGGAAGAACATCAGGAGCTTTTCAAGTAGATATTGCCGATTCCAAATCAATCAAAAAGCTATTCAAAAAAGTTGGTAAAGTTGATGCAATCATTTGTGCCGCAGGTGAAGCAAAATGGGCACCTTTCAGTGAATTATCTGAAAAAGACTTCCACATTGGTTTGAGAAGTAAGCTAATGGGACAGGTCAATTTGGTTAGAATTGGTCAAAAATACCTTAAACGAAATGGCTCGATCACATTGACTACAGGCATTTTGGCAGATGATCCAGTTTATAAAACAGCAAGTGCTGCAATGGTCAATGGTGGGATTCACAGTTTTGTGCAGGCTGTCGCATTAGAACTTAAAAAAGGCATTAGAATAAATGTAGTTTCTTCTGGTGTGGTTGAAGATGCTTACGCTAAATATGAAAGTTATTTCCCTGGGCATCCTCCGATTCCTATGGATAAAATGATGATGGGATACGTTAGAAGTGTGAGCGGAAGAGGCACAGGACAAGTTATTAGAATTTATTCTTGATAATTTATTAATCAAGCATCAAACGCTTAGAATTACATATTTTTATAACAGAATGATTATTTTTATTCGATAATGAATAGAAGTAATCATTTTGTATTTCTTCCTTATTTTTAATAAAAATACACGAGGCTTTTGCAGCTCAAAATTATAAAAATGGAAAATATCGTAGTCATCGGAGGCGGATTAATGGGAACTTCAGCAGCTTGGCAATTATCGCAATATGGTGAAAAGGTAGTTTTATTAGAACAACAAAATTCTAATTATAAAGAAGGTTCTAGCTTTGGCAAATCGAGAATTGCTCGAAGTTTAGGCCCTAAAAAAGACATTTTTTCTTTTCTTCATAGAACAACCGTCGAGGAGACGAAAAAGCTATTGCATTTTTTGAATGGGCTCTCACCAAAAGCAAAACACAAAATGAGCGATATTTATTCGACTTCTCCTGTCACTTACATTTACAATAAATCCCAAGAACAAGAACTCAAACAGCTTCGATTTAAAGGACAAAAAGATAAATTCAAAAAGGCTTCGGGCGATAAAGCTTTCAGAAAATTCGGTATGACAGTTGATGATTCGCAAGTTGTTGTACAAGAATATAGAAAATATTCGGGGACACTCAATCCTAAAGCTTTAATTAAAAAAATGCAATTAGGCATTAAAAAACATGGAAATACTATTAGTTTTAATCGACAAGTGACTCGCATTGTCAAAAAAGGGCATTACTACGAAATTAAAGTCCGTAATACCAAAACAGGGAAATCCAAAATTATTCAAACTAGAAAAGTAATCGTTGCGGCTGGACCTTACACATCATCTTTATTAAAAAAAATCGCACCTTATTTTAAAAGGCTTATTATTGCCAAAAGATTGTTATTATCTTTTTATAAAATTAACAAAAAAACCTATCAACAACTCAACAAAGAACAGCGAAAAGTTCTCTTCAAAACACATCCTGTTTTTGATCAACAAGATGAAATGTATTTTGCCATGTTGGATAAAAAAGACAAACAAGGTGTGCCTATTTTTAAGATTGGTGGGCATCAATTGAGGGGAAATATTCCTAATTTAGATGCCGTTTGGCGACAGAAACCACTCAAAAAAGAATTGAAATGGAGCAAAAAGGCTTTTGTTAATTATCTAAGAATGCTTGAAATTCCAGTTAGGAAAAAGGAAATCATTTTGACAAAAAGATACTATTGCATTTATTCCGTTTCGCGTACTAAAATCCCTTATGTAACGCCCGTTATTACCAAAGAAAAAACCATTGATAAAAACATGATTGTCATCGGCGGAATGTCTGGAACGGGCGCGAAAGGCTGTTTGGCTTATGGTCGATTAGCAGCAGATTGGCTATTAAATGTGAACGAAAACAGTAAAATTTATCAAAAAACTAAAAAATCATTGGGCGTTGAGCGATTAATGAATGAGGTAAACAAACCTTTTTTCAAAAAATAATACTGATCCATATCTAGAATTTGCAGTATCAAAAAGGAACAAAAATAATTCTATTACCAAAAAATGGGTCTAATCATATAAAAGTATTATTATCTAAAACCTTATAACACAGGTACTTTTACTAAAAAACAATCACAAATGAAACAGTATAGAATTTGATGGGTTTTCATCGTTTTCGCTGGTAATATTACAGGACAAGAGCGAAAAATAATCGTCAATGAAGGGCATTCTTCTGGTATTCATAGTGTAGCTTTCTCGCCCAATGGACAATTGATTGTTTCGGCTAGTGCCGATAAAACTATAAAAATTTGGAATGCTAAATCTAGGAAAATTATTAAAACGCTCACTGGACACGTTGGAGAAGTTGAGTATGTAAATTTCTCACCCAATGGCGAATTGGTCGCCTCGGCTAGTGCCGATAAAACTATAAAAATATGGAATATTAAAACTGGTAAAATTATTAAAACACTCATTGGACATTCTGATGTGATTGATTTTGTAATTTTTTCGCCAGATGGACAGTTGATCGCCTCTGCTAGTTACGATGGAACCATAAAAATTTGGAAGAGCAAAACTGGAGCAATAATCCATACACTAAAGGGATATTCTTACTGGGCGAATAGTCTTAGTTTTTCGCCAAATGGGCAGTTTCTTACCGCTTCTATTGCAGATAATACCATAAGAACTTGGAATGTCAAAACTGGGGAAATGACTCAAGTACTTAATGGGCATTCTGATATAGTTTATTCAGTGAATTTTTCACCAAATGGAGAGTTAATTGCTTCCGCTAGTGCGGATAGAACAATACGAATTTGGGATGTAAAACTGGGAAAAACTATTCATATTCTTAAAGGACATACTGAATTGATTAGTAGTGTTGTTTTTTCGCCAAATGGAAAAATCATCGCTTCTACTAGTGCCGATGAGACTGTAAAAATTTGGAATGTCAAAACTGGGAAAATTATTAAGACTCTCAAAGGACATTCTAGCTGGGGTAATTGCGTCGATTTTTCGCCTGATGGCAAAATTATAGCATCCGTTAGTTATGATAACACTATGAAGATATGGAATGCTAAAACTGGTGAAATTATTCAAACTGTTAATGGGCGACTTGATTGGACTAATTCATTGAGTTTCTCACCGAATGGAACATTGATCGCTTTTCCTAATGACGACGATTTTGTTAAAATATGGAGTATCAAAACAGGTAAAGTTATTCGAACACTCAAAGGGCATTATTATCCAGTTCATAGTTTAGATTTCTCATC
>CAKZLL010000256.1 GCA_937125475.1 uncultured Saprospiraceae bacterium
TCGGACACGCTGAACGCAGAACGTACTACAATGAAGCTGGTGATTTCATAGCGAAAAAAGAGGATTGCGCACGAGAAAATGGCTTATTCCCTATCTATTGCTGTGGTGAAGCGCTTGAAATCAGAGAAGCAGGTACACACGTTGATTACGTTGGAGCACAGTTAAAAGCAGAGTTATTTCACTTATCAGCAGAAGATTTTGCTAACGTAGTGATTGCTTATGAACCAATTTGGGCAATAGGTACAGGCGTTACTGCTTCTCCTGCACAAGCACAAGAAATGCACAAAGAATTAAGACAACTCATTGCTAATCAATATAATGACGCAGTTGCAGACCAAACAACAATCCTTTATGGAGGAAGTGTAAAACCTGCGAATGCGACTGAATTATTCTCTTGTCCTGATGTCGATGGCGGTTTAGTCGGAGGTGCATCATTAAAAGCTGGCATGTTTGCAGAGGTTATCCAAATAATGGAAGGTCTTCAATAGAAATAATTGATTTCGAATATTTCTGAATTTTAAGCGTCGGACGCTTTGAAAGTGTGTCCGACGCTTCTATTTAGGATATTTGAATTTTAAAATAAATAATATTAAAAAATATCTTCACTCTAAAGTGTGAAATTATACGCAAACCTATGATGAACTATTATAATTACAAAGTCGATTGTGATCCTTTTGCTGTTGATATTTTGATTGCGCTATTTTCGACTATGCCTTTTGAGGCATTTCAGGAAGTAGAAGGCGGTTTTCATGCTTTCATTCCTGAAAAAGACTGGGACGGAGGTGTTGAAAAGCTTGTTCATAACCTTCAAGTAGATATGGGTTTTGACGTGGAAAGAGAGTTTATTCCTTATAAAAATTGGAACGAAGAATGGGAAAAGAACTTTGATCCTGTTTTAGTGGATGATTTTTGTGGAATTAGAGCTGATTTTCATCCGCCTTTTGAAAATGTCACGTTTGATTTGGTCATCAATCCTAAAATGGCTTTCGGAACAGGGCATCATGAAACAACCTACATGATGATAAAAGCGATGCAATCTCTTGATATTCAAGATAAAAAAATATTAGATTTTGGTTGTGGAACTGGTATTTTAGCCATTCTTGCTGCTCGTCTAAATGCTGCAACGCCTATCAATGCGGTCGATATTGAAAAAGAGTCTTACCTCAATACAATCGAAAATGCAGCAAAAAATGATGTAAATTCCCTTCAAGTTTTCCAAGGTTCTTTAGAGGTGATCGAAGACGGTGATTATGATATAATTTTAGCAAATATCAATCGAAATGTCATTTTGCAATACCTCCCAATGTTACATAAAAAACTTAAACCGAATGGCTTGCTCCTCATGTCTGGCTTATTAAAAGAAGACGAACATTTGGTACTTACTAATGCCACAGAAAATCACTTCACACCAATCAAACATCAAGAGCGCGGCAAATGGATTTGTCAATTATATCAGACCTAATCATATTTGGCAAACCATAGAAAATTCCCTATATTTATTTTTAATATAATTCGTAGGGCAAAGGCATGCCTTTGCCCCTTTGCCCTATGGGTTCAAAAAAAATTTCTAACCAAATTCATACAAATGGCTGTTTTTAATATTCAAGTAAACGGGCAAGATCATCAAGTCGATGTTGATGCAGATACACCCGTATTATGGGTTTTGCGTGATCAACTTAACTTAGTTGGTACTAAATTCGGTTGTGGAATCGCTCAATGTGGCGCTTGTACTATTCATCTCGGTGATACGGCAATGCGTTCTTGTTCTCTTCCGATTTCCAATGTAAAAGATCAGAAAATCACCACTATTGAGGGCTTATCTGAAAAAGGCGATCATGTTTTACAAAAAGCTTGGATCGAACATGATGTACCTCAATGCGGCTATTGTCAAGCAGGGCAAATCATGACAGCTGCCGCGCTGTTAAAAGAAAATAAAAGCCCTTCTGATGAAGAAATTGATACTGCGATGCATGGTAACCTTTGCCGATGCGGTACTTATCTAAGGATCAAAGCTGCTGTCAAAACGGCTGCAAGTATGTAAATGGTGATTTTTTTTAACCTCGTTGCCTCCTGCGCAACAGTACATTTATATCATGACAACATTCAAAACTAAATATAATAGACGCTCTTTTCTAAAGGTTTCTGCTGCGACTAGTGGCGGAATGGTATTAGGCTTTAGCTGGTTTGCGTCTTGTAATCCTACCGCTCCCGCTCCAATGAAAGGAATGCCTGAGGCGTGGTTTGACATCAATGCTTATCTCAAAATTGGCGAAAACGGCTTAGTCACAATCATGTCTCCTAATCCAGAAATTGGGCAAAATATCAAGACTTCTATGCCGATGATTATCGCGGAAGAATTGGATGTCGCTTGGAGAGATGTCATCGTCGAGCAAGCACCACTTAATACCGATTGGTACACTAGACAAGTGGCTGGAGGTAGTCAATCTATCCGTCATGGCTGGGAAAGCCTTCGCATGGCTGGCGCGACTGCTCGCAAAATGCTCCTCGAAGCTGCTGCAAAACGTTGGGAAGTCGAAGCCTCTACCCTATCCGTTGCGGATGGCATTATTAAAAATGCAAAAAATGAAACGCTCGGCTATGGCGATGTCGCTGCCGATGCTGCAAATATAGAAGTTCCAGAAGAAGCTACACTCAAAGATCCAAAAGATTTTAAAATCATTGGCAAAAGCAAAACCAATGTTGATTTGACTAAAATTATCACAGGTCAGTCGCTTTTTGGTTTAGATTACAAACGCGAAGGCATGGAATATGCTGTAGTTTTGCGTCCACCTGCATTTGGTCAAAAACTCGTTTCGGTCGATGATGCTGACGCTAAAAAAGTCAATGGCGTAACAGAAGTTATTAAGTTTGGGGATAAAGTTGCAGTTTTAGCCACCTCAACTTGGGCAGCTATGAAAGGTAAAAAAGCCTTAAAAGCGGAGTGGAAACAAGCTAGTGTGTCAGAAAGCACGACTTATCATAGTAGTGAAATGAAGGCTGTATTAGCTAAAGAACCAACTAAAGTAGCTCGTAATAATGGCGATGTAGAAAAAGCATTTGCAGAAGCGGATGAAGTCATGGAAAGAACCTATGAAGCACCGTTTTTGCCGCACAACTGTATGGAGCCGATGAATTTCTTTGCTCATGTAACCGACGAAAAAGTCGATATGATGGGCCCAATTCAAACACCTCAATGGACGCAATCAAGAGTAGCTGGCGCGTTGGGAATGATTGATCAAAAAAGCGATGGACCAACTCGACAAGCAGCATTAGCTAAAATAAAAATCGGCATGACACGCATGGGCGGTGGTTTTGGTCGTCGTTTGTATGGCGATTTTGCTTTAGAAGCGGCTGTGATTTCTCAAAAGAGTAATAAACCTATCAAAGTCGTTTATACACGGGAAGATGATATGACTGCAGGAACGTATCGTCCTGCTTCGGTTTACAAAATAAAAGCTGCAATTAAAGACAATCAAATCACTGGTTATCAGTTGAATGAGGTTTGTTTTAATGGAAATATGTATGGAATTATTCCTAACTTTTTTCCTGCTGGTGCAATTGAAAACTATCAAGTCAACAATTTCAAGATAGATAGTAATATCACAACTGGAGCTTGGCGCGCACCTTATACTAACTTTTTAGCGAGTGCAGAACAAGGTTTCTTTGACGAATTAGCTGAAAAATTAGGTAAAGGAGCGGTTGATCTTCGTTTGGAATTATTAGCAAATGCCGATAAAGTTCATAAGAAAGCTGATGCGGATTTTGGCGAAGAATTGAAAACCAAAGAAGCAGCATTTAATACTGCAAAAGAAGCTTTAGAAGCCCTTCAAAAACAAGATGCTCCTGATGAAAAAATATTAAAGGTTTTCAATAAAAGCTTCGAAGATGCGAAAGAGGCATTTAAAGAAATAGAAGGAAAAATTAATAATATCAAAGGAAATTACGAACCGAATCGCATGATTGATGTGATGAAATTAGTAGTCGAAAAAGGAAATTGGGACAAAGAAGAAGCAGGCATTCATAAAGGATTGAGCCTTTATTATTGCCATAATACTTATGTTGCACAGATCGCTCATTTGAGAATGATAGACGATAAACCTAAGGTTGAAAAAATCACTTGTGCGGTTGATTGTGGTATTGTGATCAATCCTGTCGCTGCGATTAATCTCATTCAAGGCGGTGTTATTGATGGTGTTGGGCATTCGATGTATAGCAATTTTAGCTTTAAAGATGGTCAGCCAGAAATGCAGAATTTTGATAAATATCGTTTAATTCGTATGAAAGAAGCACCAAAGGTCGATGTTCATTTTGTAGAAAATGGCATAGATCCTACTGGTTTGGGCGAGCCTACGCTTCCGCCTGTCGGTGCTGCGATTGCAAATGCACTCTACAAAGCAACGGGCAAACGACTTTACAAACAGCCTTATATTGGTTCGCTTAATCCATTAGGATAAGTTAGAAAAAGGGAAAAATAGCGTTAATTCATTGTTAAAACCCTATTTTCATAGATAAAAGTACTAGAATTGTCTATAATAGACTCTTCTAGTATTTTTATTTATAGCATCTTGCAACAATATTACATTAAATACTATTTAATTTGATATTGAAACAAGATCAAATGAATTGTTTTTAATAAAGGATCAAAACAAATTACACTCATTCTCTCAATAAAATAGATAGGTTTGCATCATAATTTACATTTCTGTATGAAGCGCATCGCTCCTAACTCCTCATTGCAAAGCACTAATGACGATATTTCTTATCAATCATTTCGTTCTTTGGATGAGATGCCCAATATCTGGTTAGATTTAGATATTCAGGATGTTTTCTTGCAAAAACCTTATTTGGATTGCCTCGCGGAATTTCCACCTAAAGGCATGAAATTCGTCTATTTAGTTTTTTATAAAAATGGCTATCCTATTGGTTTTGCTTTAGGGCAAATTCAGTATTTTAATACAAAAACTAGCATCGCTGCATTACAAGACAGTGAAAATAATCAAGGTTTTTCTACACTTCTAAAAAATGCCATCGCTAGCTGGGGCAATACTAATGTCTTTTTTATTGGCAATCTTTTAGTTACTGGTGAACATGGTTTTTATTTCAAAAATCATATTTATCAAGATTATGATATTGGTAAAATTTTGCATGAAACTGCGACTAAAACAGTTGCGCAAATTCCAGAAAAAATTGGTGCGACGATTATCAAAGAGTTTTTTGATGCTAATAAAACGTTGTTATCTTCCCTTAAAGGTGAAAAATATCACGAGATGGAAGCACAACCCAATATGATTTTTGAAGTTCGACCAGATTGGAATAACTTTCAAGATTATCTCGGTGCGATGTCTTCCAAATATCGAGTTCGTGCAAAAAGGGCTTTCAAAAAAGGGAAAGAGATTGTAAAAAGAGAACTAACAATTGAAGAAATACAAGATAAGAATACCGAAATTTTTGCCTTGTATGAAGAGATTGCTCAAAAGGCGGATTTCAATGCGATTGAATTACATCCCAATTATTTTTATGGTTTAAAAGTACATTTACAGGAAGACTTTAAATTAATGGGCTATTTTTTCAATGGTGAAATGATTGGTTTTTATACCATGATTTTTGGCGAAACGGTTCTTGATGCTCACTTTTTAGGCATTAAACAAACGCATAATCGTAATTTGCAGACCTACCTTAACATGTTGTATGATTTGGTTAGAGCTGGAATTCAGGAAGGCGCTCGAACGGTTGTAATGGCGCGGACTGCTTTAGAAATTAAAAGTTCGGTCGGTGCAAAAGCTTCGAATATGTCAGGTTTTGTCAAATTAAAAAATCCTATCCTCAATATGAGTGCCAACCAAATTTATAAATATTTCAGTAAGCCAGAAGAATGGGTTCCGCGAACGCCTTTCAAAACTCAGGGCTAGAGATATTAGACTTGTACGGCGACTAGTAGATTTGCTACAATGGGAAAATTTAATTCTGTACCGTCTCGCTAAATCACTAACCACCGTATAAGTCTATTAATGAAACAGCACAAAAAAATTGTATTAATTGGTCCAGAATCAACAGGCAAAACAACTTTAGCCAAAGCACTTGCTGCACATTATCAAACCATATGGGTCGCTGAATTTGCTCGTACTTATATCGATCAACTTCAACGACCTTATGAAGAATCAGATTTACTTGAAATTGCAACAGGTCAAATTGCATTGGAAGAAAACGCCTTACAAAAACATTCCTCTCCTGTTTTTTTTGATACTGATCTTATTGTTTTAAAAATTTGGTCACTCAATAGTTACGGGCATTGCGCAGTTCCAATTTTAAAACAAATTGAGCAACGAAACTATGATTTATATTTACTCTGTGGCACTGATATTCCTTGGGAATACGATCCTCAGCGCGAGCATCCGCATTTAAGAGATCATTTTTATGAAATTTATAAAAAAGAACTTCAACAATATCAAAAGCCATTCATAGAAATAAAAGGAGATCAAAAAAGCAGGTTAAAACAAGCAATCAACGCTATAGACTTAATAAAAAAATAAGTAAATTGTGTCCATCTAATTAACTAAAAAACCAATAGGTCAATTATTTTTTATCATTTTTTGAAACAATTTGTTTCAAATCAGCGTTATTTACTATGAAAATAAAATTCTGGACAAGGAAAGTGATGCATACTTTCATACAAAATTGGAAAATCTTGAGTGGATACTACAAATTTCGCTGGGTTCAAATCGGTACATTTATTATTATTAGCCTTATTTTTTTGACTAAAAATGTTGATTTCTCACTTCATTTAAATGCGCCCGAAGAGGCTATTGAAATGAAAGAAAATGAGATAGCCAAAACATTAGAAAACAAAAAAGAAACACTTCCTCCTGCTACAACTAAAGAACAAGCAGCTCAGAAAGAAAAATATTTTGGCAGTCTTTTTAATGAAATCCCGCCTCATTTGATGCGTCATTTGCCATCGCAGGCGGATACAAATTTAGCTAATACCTTTTCTAATTTAGGTTTTATGTTGAATCCTAATTTGGCTAAAAAATTAAAAGTTAGCCCGAAGGTTGTCGCATTGAAACAAAAAAAATGCGATGATTATATTGCCACTTTTGCACCAATTGCCATTAAAGAAATGAAAAAATACGGCATTCCTGCAAGTGTCACCCTTGCGCAAGGATTATTAGAAAGTAATGTTGGCGATTCAAAACTTGCTACTCGTAATAATAATCATTTTGGAATTAAGTGTTTTTCTAAAAATTGTAAGCACGGACATTGCACGAATTATACCGATGACTCCCACAAAGATTTCTTTAGAAAATATAAAAACTCATTAGAAAGTTATCAAGAGCATGGAAAGTTTTTGCAGAAACCACGCTATCAATCTTTAAAAAAATATAGCTCAACTGATTACAGAAACTGGGCGCACGGATTAAGAAAAGCAGGCTATGCGACCGACAAAAAATACGCGCCTAAATTGATCAAAATTATCGAAAGCCTCAATTTACAACGATTTGATAGTTGATTATTCAATTGAGAATTGAAAGTTAAAAGTAAAATAATTCTCAACTTTCAATTCTCAATTAAATAATTATTAATCTACTTTCACTCTAATTCCTGTTGAATGAGATGTAAATTCTGGCGCGTACATACATTGTACCGTCGTTACTCCATTCGAGAAATCGCCTTTATGAATCACGCGCATCGGATATTCAAAAACGTGTGTTCCTTTTGGCAAATAAGAGAAAAAGAAATTGGTTGCAGCGTCTTTTGTACTCTCGTAATACCCCAAACGCCCTTGCCACTTGTACTGACTTAACACGTTCAACGGCTCAAAACCGCTCGCTCGCATATCTTTCATATGGACATATTCCATTGCTCGATCTACCCTCAACTCAATTCTAACTTTGATTTTATCCCCAGGTTTTAGACTTCCGTTTTCTTTGATTTTAGTCAATTTTGGCCCTTCATCTGTGATTTCCTCTTTGTAAAGTGTTTTCACAATTTTCAAAGGCGTGTCTTCAAAGCTTTTTACATTATCCAAATCTTCGAAATACTGCCAATACATCGCGCCCCAAGCTGGAGATTTATTTGGATTAGCAATTGAAATATTAGACAAATCAGCTGTAATATCTTTTGGTTGCCAATCGACTTTGAAATACCCTGTTCCAGCTTCTTTCTTGATATTTGATTGATCAAAAACTTTATCACCAAACTTGATCTCTATGTCCTGATCTTCCAATAACCAATTATCGCCATTCAATAATAAAGCATAAACCGCTGCTGATGTAGCTTTAGTTGTTTTCCAATTAGAAGTTTGTTTATTTTTCAATAACCAAAGTTTCAAATCATTGACCGCTACTTCATCATCCGCTACTTCATTAAATACTTCGATCATCAAAGTATGAGTTTCAATCGGCAATTGATACCAATTATATCCAGAATTTAGCTTCCAGTACATACCCAATTCATCACTATTTAAAGATTGCTCCTCTAAACCTTTAACGATCAATTTAGCCGTTTTTTCTTCTTCATAACGATTCAAAGACAATGAAATCATCCCTTGACTATATAAAGGATAATCCATCCAATACGTTTTGGCTTGACCTAAGAAATACGCGTGAACTTTTCCAGCCTTTTTCGATAATGGAATATTTTTGTAAAAAGAGCGACTATATAAATAATGAATATCTAAGCTCGACAAATGTCTGTCTGTCCATTTGATTTTGTTTTCCTTGACGCGCTTTTCAAGTTCATTATATCGCTCGATCATTCGCTCATCTATATATTGAACAGCTTTCACCAAAACCTCGTCCATTTGCTTGACACTCTGAACACCAGAAAGCGTTTCATTCACACCTAAGTGCTTCAAATGTCCCATTCCTTCGACCAAATATTGAGTGATATACCAAGAATCTCTTCCACCTGGAAACCAAGCAAAACCACCATTATTCAGTTGGCGTTGAGTTAATTTTTTGACTGCATCATCCAATTCCTCTTCCATTCGGTTCAGATCGAACAACAAACCAATATTTTTCTTTTGCAATGCTTCATTTTGCGAAGCCAGCACCCAAGGCGTTTCTTCCAAAAGTGCATATTTCAATTCTTGGTTTTTGCTCAAGTTCGATGCTAAGGCATCTACATCAGTATTTTTCCATTTTTCAAAAACAGTTTTAATTTTCGGCTGAGAATTTGTTACGCTTGCCGCTAAACTATTCGCATAATATCGACTAAAAATCTGCTCTGTACATTGATAAGGATATTCCATCAAATATGGCAATGCCTGAACCGCATACCAAGCTGGATTTGATGTAAATTCCAATGTTGCTTTGTGGTGTTTCAATGTTTTGGAATTCGAAGCTTTATCCATTGCAGCAAATTTAAACTGCTTCGTTTGCTTGCCTCGAACTGACATCGGCATCGTTTCTGTCAATAACATTCTATTCGTCAAAACTGGCAATGCGCTTTCTTCTCCATCCGAAAATTCGCCCGAACTTGCCACAACACGATACGTCACACCCGACAAACCACTATCTGGAATTTTCAATTTCCAAGACAACGGCGTTGATAAACCACTTCCAACATTAAAGTTTAAAGTTGGTTTATTATTTTGCAAATCAGCGTCAATCGGTTTCATCGTCAACGCGTCGAATAATTCCAATCTTGCTACACCTTTTTGTTCTTTTTCAGATAAGTTACTCACTTTTGCAGTAAATTCGATTTCATCGTTTTCACGTAAAAAGCGCGGCGGATTTGGCATGACCATCAAATCTTTTTGCGTCACAACTTCTTTAGTAGAACTAACCGTAGCCAAATCTTTAGTATGTGCAAAAAGCAAGAATTTCCAACGAGTTAAAGCTTCATTCATCGTGAATTTCACAATGATATTTCCATCTTTATCCGTTTTAAGATCAGGCATAAAGAAGACCGTTTCATTAAGGTTTGTCCTTACTTTTACATCAGATAATTTTTCTTTATTACTATCTGTTTTAGATTTTTCTGGTTTTTCATCAGTATTAACACTTATTCCTCCAACTTGTCCTACTAATGCATGACTTACCATATCTGTCTCTGCTTCTGCCATCGGCATCGCTTCTTTTTGTGCCCTTCTTTTTGACATTTTAGTCCTAGGTGCAGCACTACTAGGCGCAGGAGATGATTTAGTAGAATAACTAGCATAATCACCTCTACTCCTATAGTTACTTAATGCATTAAAAAACAGCAAATTTGGGTATACCCTACTTCGTGCAGGAAAACGCGGCTGCCAACCTTGAGCTACTAAATTTCCATTAATGGTAGAAAAATTATTAGTAAAATTAGAGTTATTCCCAGGGTAATTTGTTGGAAAGAAACTCCCATACCAACTATTAGCTGCAAAAACATCCAAAGAAGCATCATACATACTTGCGACGGCTTCCGCTGCTATTTTTTCTTTTTTATTACCTGAAATCTTAATGCGCCATTCTTCTTTTTGTCCTGGTTGTAGTTTATCTCTAAATGTTTGATACTCAACTTTTAAATCCTTATTACTCCAAGGTACGTTGATAGTCTGCGAATTAAAATAACCTCTATTATTCACAATATACGTCCAACTTGCGCCTATATTTCCGCGATCTTCTTCTTTAATATCAATTTTAAACTTCTTTAAATCTTCCACTTTCACCCATTTCGAATGAGTTAATTTGTTCTCATTATCGTAAGTTTCATATAGCACATGAATTTTATTAAAAGAAGAAGCTAAATGCATCACAGCCGTTTCTTTAGGCTCATAACTTTTGTCTTCTGCCAAAAACCATTGTTTAGCATTAGCTGGTATTTTGAACTTTTTCAAATCGAATAATTCAAAATATTTTGTTACTTCTATTGGTGTTCCGAATTTATCTTTAGTCGTTAAAACAACTTGATATTTCCCTGGTTTTAACTGCTTTAGTTTTTTCTTTTTAATTGTAGCAGTTTTGGATTTTTCTGTATCAAAGTTTTCCGTCCATGCTGCTTTTCCTTTTTTCCAATTGCGAAACTTATATTCGTCTTTGTAAGGATAATTCTTGAAGGTCTTATAAAATGTCTCTTTTGACATAGAAGGCTGATCAGGCGACTCCCAAAGTCTATTCTGAAAAATACGATCTGGCGTTTTCAAAGGATAAACCGAAATTTGTCCTTTTGCTGCTTCAAAAATACCATTTAGGTTTTTCGTAGTAATAGCCCAAGCTTTAAATTCTGCTTTATTGATTTTTGTTGGAATGGTAATATTCGCTCTTAACGCAATATTTCCAACCGAAACACGCTGTGTACTACTATGCGTTTCGCCTGTAATATCTATAACATCGACACTTATTTCATAATCGAATTGAGGCGATTCTTTAGCACTTGCGGTAGGATCAGGTATAGCATCAAATTGAATTTTGAATTGTCCCTCCGCATCGGTTTTAGTTGTTCCATGCTTAATTTCTTGGCTATTTGCGGCAGGCATCGGCATCCACCACCATCTCCAATATGGATAAACAACCTTACGAACAACGCGGTATTTCACTTCTGCTCCATCAATATTATTGCCAGCGTAAGCCTTAGCATTCCCTGAGACTTCTACTTCTTCACCCAACTTGAAACTACCAGCTAACGGGTTAAATTTAACCTCAAATTTCGGTCGTTTATATTCTTCTACCCTGAAATAATGTGTTCCTTGCCATTCTCCAATACTACTTCTCAAATACATTTGCCCAAGCAATCCGCTTTTAGGCGCAATAAAACTACCATTAAACGTTCCGTATTCATTCGTTGTAAATTCCTTACTTTCAACGACTTGCCCATTGACATCATAAAAATCAACCTTAACCGATTTATTAGTTAATATTGTTGGTATGTCTTTATAGTTTTTTTCAATGACTAACCCTTTGAAGTAAATCGTTTGTCCTGGGCGATAAATTCCTCGATCCGCAAAGAAGTGTGTTCGCTGCGTTTTTTTATTTTTATCGACCGTATATTTATATTCATAAAACGTTTGATTAAGGTCTAAATAATCCGTTTTACTTTTTAATTTGACATAAAAACGTCTAGAAACATTGGTATTATTGACAACAATTCCATTCACATCAGAAGTTGAATTTCCTAATTTTTTATAATCATATTTACGTGATTTAGAATTATATTCATACATATAAAATTCCGCATCTACTCCTTTTAATGGTTTTCCAGAAGCTCGATCTACAACATAATAATAAGTTCTTCCATCAGCTCTTGCCTTTTGAAAATACGCCAAATTAGAAGAGCGAAGTTTAACCGATGTTACTGCTTGATATTCATAAGAGAAATATTCATTATCACTAATCAACAGATAAAATTCGCCTGCTGGCAAGCCATCGACTTTAATTTCCGTGCGATGCTGATGATAATCTCCATCGTTTGGCAAATCAACTGTCCATGTTTTAAGTACTTTTCCTTTGTTAAGTTCGTCGATCAATTTAGCTTGACTAAGTCCTCTCGTAGCCTTAGACATTTTTTCTGAACACGGCACAACTTTCACATAAACTTTTGAAACATTGCGATAACTTACCCAAGTTAGAATATTTTGTTTTGGTAAATTGACGACCTCTGTACCAGCATTCAATTGCTTTTGCATCAATCTCGTTTGCTGCTGCTGGCATAATTTCCCACCATAAGAATCTGGAAAATTTTTAATGCCTTCTTCATAAATTTCAAAAGCACGTTTCCAATCCCATTTATGCGAATCTCCTTTTTTCGGCTTATATTTAAAACCGCTTGTATAATATATATCTCCAATATAAGCTCCGATTTCAGCAGAAGTCGCTTGATCCTTATATTTTTTCTTTAATATATTTAAAGCATCTAGATAACGATTATTTTTATCTCCTAAGCTAGAATTATTTTTAGCAAATTTTAACCGTTTCAAATTCGCATCAACTAATGCATCTGGTTGAGCGTCTTTTTGATGAAATGTTAATAAATTTTGTAGTAAAACAATCGCTTCATATTTCCCTGAAAGCTTTTCATTTGTCTCAAATTTGGTATTAATAAATTCGCTAACCGTACCAAATGCTTGATGTTGATTTAATGTAAATCGCTCTTTTGGCTTAGTTAAATAATTTTTCTCATTCGTATAAAAATCAATCGCACGATGAGCGATAACATCATATAAAGTAGGTCTCAAATTAGCATCTTCGCTATCTTGAGTTAATAAAATTTTAAAATCCTTGATTGGAATATTCAATGCTTTTGGCTCTGCGGTCGCTTTTTCATAATGATCAAAAGCCGCTGCGACTAACTCCGTCAAACTCCAAGTTCCAATATCTTTAGGATTTGGTTTCTCATCGGTTGCGGAAACATTTCTTAAACTCCACCTATTCTGATCTGCATAATTATTATAAAAAGAAGCGATCAATGTATTCAAAATAGCATCAATTGACTTATTATGCTTTCCCAGTTCAGCTTGAAAAAGTTGCAATCTTTTATTTTCTGCATCTTCTTCCAAAATCTGAATAAACTCAGCTTTATAAAAAATAGCTTTAACAGTTTGTTCAGTGTTTTTTTCGGTTTTAGCTACTTCATACAAAGCATCAACTTTTGTGTGAGCTGTTTTGTACTGACGTACTCTTTTGAGCGAATCAATTTCCGCCCAAGCTTTTTCATAATCAAAAGCGTTTTCTTTATTTTCTTTCAAAGGTTTTTTCTTCACGTTATTTTTAATAAAATTTGAATTTTGAAAACCACCTGCGGTGAATACTACACTTATTACTAACAATAAAGCTAGTAAGGATACAAGGAAATTCTTCATCTGAATTAAGTTTATTGTGCTTCAGAAAAGCGAATAGTTAATAAGCCCCCTGTTTAAAAAACGTAACAATTTATAAAAGTCACTTTTTAACAATTGATATAATTCTTAATGACTTAATGATACGTTATGTGATGGGCGAGGTACTTTATTTTTAATAAAAGTAGGTTACTACAAGTAGAGGCAGGTTAAATATACTATTTTTTTTAATGTTTGTAATTATTTTATTTAAGTTGATCTAATTATTTTAAATAATAATCTGTTTCTAATGAAGAAGATGAAAATGTTTTTTAAATTGGTGTAATTGTTTAGTGATATTAACAAAATGATAACTTTTGAAGTCGTTAAAAGTGGATTTAAAGTCGAGATAACATGTCAAAAAAAATAAGAGTTGGTCGCTGGGACTGTTTTGTTTGTGGTCATATTGGAAATTTGGGTCCAGAGACACATTGTAGTAAATGCGATTCGTCTCGTCCGAAAGATGTCGTTTTTTATCTACCTGACGATGCAAAAATCGTTACCGAAAAAGAAGAAAAAGCCACGGCAAAAGCTGGTGCAGACTGGATTTGTAGCTATTGCCAAAGTCATAATAAAACGGCTGAAACGGTTTGTTCTACTTGTAATAATGATCGAGAAGTTGATCAAGAAAAAGAATTAGAAGTCTTGGATATTTCAATGGAAGATCTTCCAAATGTTGGAGCGCGAGGCATTACACGCAGTATTCCTAAGGCTAAGACCGAAATCACAGATAAAAAGGCTGGTTTTTGGAAATATATTTTAAGCGCAACGGGTTTAGGCGGTGTTTTTTGGTGGTTGTTTGGTTTTTCAACAGCTATCGAAGTGCCTGTCACTCAGATGTATTGGGAGCGAGAAATTGAAGTATTACAATATAAAGAGGTCGAAGAAGAATCATTTGATTTGCCACAAGGCGCGACGGATGTTCAGCAATTTAGGGCGGTACATCATTATAATAAAGAAGTAATTGGCTATGATACACAAACGCGTGTCAAGCAAGTGAAAGTCGGTGAGCGCGATTATGTTTGTGGTCAAAAAGACATGGGAAATGGTTATTTTGAAGATATTATTTGTAAAGAACCAATCTACGAAAGCCGTGAAGAACAAATTGAAGTACCAATTTATAAAGAAACGCCTGTTTATAAAACGAAGTATCGTTATCATGTGTTTAGATGGAACACGATACAATCTTTAGTCGCTTCGGGACAAGATAATCGCCCAAAATGGCCTAGAGAACGCCCAGAAATGACCGCACAACCCGACCTATTTAAAACAGGAAAACAACGAGAGATTTATAAATTTTGGATCGAAACGCACAAAGGCAAGACCATTGAATATACGACGAAATCCTCTGAGACTTTTAAAAGCTTGGATGTTGGAAAAATATTAGAGGCTGAAAAATCAACTGTTTTTGGAACATATAAAGGATTAAAAATGGAACTGTAACTTATTGAAAATCAATTACTTTTGGAACAATAAACTATGAATTTTTTAGCACATATATTTTTGACAAAAAAACATACGCCTCTAATGATTGGCAATTTTTTAGCTGATTTTTTGAAAGGAAAAAAACAGCTAGAACATCTTCCTAAAGGCGTTTTAGAAGGTATTTATTTACATCGAAAAATAGATCATTTCACGGATCATCACGAGTTAGTCAAAGTCGGTTATCAACGGCTAAAGCCTTCACAAGGGCGTTATGCTTCTGTGATTACTGATATTTATTTTGATTATTTTTTAATAAAAAACTGGTCAAAATATACTGAAACGCCTTTATCTACTTTTTTGCCTCCTGTATATGAAGCACTTTTAGATCATATTGATTTATATCCAAAAAAAATCCAAAAACGCGTTCGATTAATGATTGCGGATAATTGGCTCTTTCAATATGGGAAGCTCGATGGACTCAGATTTACTTTTGATCGAGTAGCAGATCGAACCTCTTTTGATCATAATTTAGGGAAAGCTGTTGATGATTTAGTCAAATATGAAGCAGAATTTGATGCAGAGTTTAATGTGTTTTTTCCTGAGTTAATTGATTTTGTAAATAAAGAAATGGCAAATTTTCAAGCAGAATAGAACTTTAATCTCAATAAAAATGTAATAATAATTAATGACAATAAAAGAAATTAATATTCCTTCTTGGCTAATGGATATTTCCTATAATGGACGAATTTTTCCAAATGGAACAACGCACGACATGACAAAAATGGGCGCTAATTGCCAAGTTTTTGCTTATTATTTGCTTCGATCTCATGGCTTAATTGTTCCAGATTATCGGTCTAGCGAGCTTTGGGCAGATACAGAATTTTCAGCGTTAATTTCAGAGAATTATCAGCCTTTGGATATTCTATTTTTTCATAAAACATCCAATTCTTACGGCGCTCATGTCGCTGTTTATATTGGAAATAATCAAGCTATTCATTTATCTAAACAAGAAGGAAAACCTGTTATTTGGGACATTGATACGTTTTTTCAATACCCCAAATATGAGTTTCTACTCGGAGGAAAGCGATTTTTTTTATTTGATTAAAAGAGCACATAAAAAATAATATACCCAATATTGGGTGATGAATTTTCCTTGTCCCTAAAGTTAAAATATTCGAGGAACATAATTAGTTATTTGTTTTAATATCCAATTATTCTCTGTTATTTTTTTCACATAAAAAATACCCATAGCTTCCTCCATTCCTCTAAAAACAAATGCCTCATCGCCTGGACTATCAGCAACCCTATATTCAACATCATGGTAAATAAATAATAATTTGCCACTTATTGACCATTCAATATCATGTGTTTTGTAAAGATTACCCTTTAGAGTATTAACTAAATATTTATATATTCCTAATCCGTTTTCCTTTAAATAAAAAACATTTTTTCCTACAGTTATTCTTCGGATGTTACTTTTCTCTAGGTTTATTTCAAAAAGACCTTTACTCTTTTGAATAATCCGTTTTGCTAATAATTGCTCTTTAGTAATTGATTGCTGTTCAACTAACTGCCCTTGAAAGAGCATTTTGCCATTAATAAATCCTGTGATTTCATCTCCATTTATCTCTTCAAAAATTACAAAGTCCATTTGAGCATTAGCTAATTTAACTAAAAAAGTTGTATGCTCCTCATTTGGTGAAAAAGCAAAATACTTTTTACCGATCAAGCTATCTTCCTTAAAAATTAATAAAAAATTTCCCTTAGCAAATTCTATAAACGAGAATATATAGTCTTGAAAATGGGGGATTTCTGTGTTAAATTTGAATACTTTTAAAAAAGGTATTTCTGGTTGAGCTACTTTTTTCAATTCATTTTTTTTGAGACAAAAAATATACTTTTTTTCTTTATTTTCAATTATAATTTTTTGTTCACTCCATTTCAAAATATTAAATATCAAAGAATTGCTTTCATCTATCAATGTAATTTCACCTCCTTTTACTTCATAAGAATAGGTTTTCCATATCTTTTTCCCTTCCTCTTTTATTAGGTTTATTTTAATCGAATTATTATCAATTATCCATTCCTGTAATAATTTACTTGTTCCGCCATCATTAATCAAAACACCTTGCCACTTTCCTATTAAGTCGCTTTGAGCAAATATTGCTGTTGAATAAAAACTAAAAAAAAGAATTACACTACACTTTATTAGGTTATACATTATACTTGTTTTTGTTGTTATTTTTTAATCGACTACTATTTCTTCAATTATAAAAATCGCATTATTATTCAGGTCATAAAAACCAAATTCGTGGGTATTCCAAGCTGTATTTAATCTTAACTCACTTGGTTTAATTGTTCCTCTTTCAACAAATTCTTCAAAAAAAGGCTGAATATCCTCTACTAAAAATTTAATCACAGAACCGCCTAAAAGCGGATCATTTGCCGTGTCGGCATGCCATTGTAAATGAATATTAAACAGATTTCTTTTGAGTACCACATACATTTTATCGCCTGAAATACATTTAAAACCCATTTTTTCATTATACCAAATAACATCTCTTTTTATATCAGAAGAAGGCAAAACAGGAATAATCATTTGAAAAACGGGATTTTTCATATTTGTATTTTATTTTTTAATCAAAAATCGCCACAACTCTGGCTGGAGCAGCAGAAGCACCTTTAATTTTTAATGGAAAAACTGCAATTTTAAAACCAGTATAAGGCAAAGCGTCTAAATTCGTCAATTGTTCCATATGGCAATATTCTTTGCGCTGACCGATTAAATGCCCTTCCCAAAATAACTCAGGATTATTTGTTTTTTTGGCTTGTTCCACCAAATAAGGTAATGGCAAATCCCAGCCCCATTGATCAATTCCCATGACTTTGATACCTTGATCAATTAACCATTCGGTTGCTTCGCCGCTCATTCCCGTTCCTTTTGCAGGAAAATCCGCAGTGCCCATATATTTATCTCGTCCTGTTTTAATCAAAACGATCATTTTCGGTTCTATTGTAAGGTTTTCTTTTTTCAAAAAGGCTTGAATATCAGCGACAGTAATCGGGTCAAAATCCGCTTTGTGTTTCATATCAATGACAATTCCTTGTCCAAAACACCATTCTAAAGGCACTTCGTCGATGGTTTTTGAGGGTTTTCCATCACAGGTTGGCGAGTAATGCCAAGGCGCATCAATATGTGTAGTCGAATGAACCCCCATTTTTTGGATCGTATCATCAGCCCAGCCTACAAAATTTTTAGGAAAAAGTCGGAACGGTAAGCCCAACATCAAACGAATGAGCCATTTTGCCTTTCGATGTGGTTTATGTTTGATTTTGACCTTCATAAAAAAAGGATCACCCGAATTATATTGAATGGTTTTAGTCAAATCTACGATTCTCATTGTTTTGATATTTCTCTCTAAAAAGAGGGTTTTATTATTGATCAATATTAGCTCTCAAGTTAAGGGTTATTAATGAGAAAAGTAAGATGATGAGGTGTTTTTTCAGGGTATTTTATCGTGATTTATTTAATGATGATTAAACTACTATTTCATCAATTTTGAATAGCCATTTTTCCTTAGTAGGATTTTTTTAAAAAAAAAGTAAAAAAATGGAGTACAAAATTAAACTTCCCCACTCCTTATATATAGAAACCAAGTTATGAAAAATAAAAATCTACTTCTAACCAGGTAGTAAAATGAAATGACACGTAATATTCAAATGGCAGATCAATGATTGATCTGCTGTTTTTTTTGTGATAATGACAAAATAAAAAAAGTCAATCTCGATTATGGAGATTGACTTTTTTGCGATTAGCTTTCTTTTCACTGTGGTGTCGCTTATTTTGTAACCGTTTGGCTTTCATTTTTTTTGTCGGCTTCACTGGAATACGCGCTTTTTGAGGTGTTAAAGCTTTTTTTATTAATTCGAAGAATAAATCCAGTGTTCTTTCTTTATTCAATAATTGTGATCGTTTGGCTTGCGAACTAATTTGTAAAAAACCATATTTTGAAATTCTATTCTTCAATTTATGGCTAATAATTGCCTTTTCTTCTGCATCTAATACCTGAGAATGCCACACATTAAAAACTAGTTCAACCCGCGTTTCAACCTTATTGACATGCTGACCGCCACTGCCCGAACTGCGCGAAGTCCTAAATTTAATTTCTCTCAAAAATTCCTCGTTTCTCATTTTAGTAGAATTATCCTGTTTCTTTTTTTATAAAAATAAATCAATAACCTTTCATCTATCTAATTAAATCTACTATCAATTAGTTCCAAAATTAACAATTAAAACTAGTTCATTGACAATTTTTGCCAGAATGAATATTTTTTAATCCAGCGGTGGCTTGCCCTGTTGTTTTTCAAAGAGTTAGAATAATGGGGCAAGCTCACATTGGAATAAAGGGCAAAAATTATCAATGAACCTTAAAAATTTATCCCTGATCTTTAATTCCACCCATAATGGCATTGATTCTTAAATTTTGATTAAGGTACAAAAATAGTATTTCCCAAAAAGAACAGGGTAATAATAGTTATAAAGAAGTTAATCTCATTTATTTTCATACAAAAAAACTTTTTTTGTGACATTCAAAAACAAGTTACGTCTATAAAAACATAAATTAAACAACCACCACAAACTAAAGATATATAAGAAGTTGCATTTAGGTGCGACAGCGTAATTGTAAGCATGTCAGGCTTCCCTTTTTTTGGGAAGTCTTTTTTATTTTAAATGTTTTTTTTATACAAAAACGCATCCGTTTTCAAGCAGATGCGTTTTTTTCTACGTTTAGTGACATTCTCAATGCCTCACAACTAGTACACTACAATTTTTCCCTTATAAATTTTCTCTTTTGATTGAATAGAATAAAAGTAAGTTCCCACTGCTAAATTATGAGCCGAGATTTTGTTTTCTCCTTTTTTCAATAAAAAATCCCTAATAAGTTTTCCGTTTGATTTATAAATGTAAATATGTGGATTAGAAAGCGCTTGAATATTAATATTCAAGGATTGATTTTTTGAAATTGGATTAGGAAATACAATAGGTGAATCTGCTGTAATTATATTTTCGATCACAATCGCTTTAACATCTGTATATTCAAAACTTCCGTCTTTGTCCATCATTTTTAAACGATAAAAATTGTAACCGATAATCGGATTATTATGCAAAGCTGAATAATCTTGTCGTTCTAATGAATTTGAAAAATCCGTATAAATCGTTTCAAATTTTTCAAAATCAATTCCATTAATAGAATGCTCTAATTCAAAATGACTAAAATTTTTCTGTGTCGCAGTTGCCCAATTTAGTTGAGCTTCATTTCTAGCTGTTTTAGACACATCAAAAAATAATAATTCTACTGGCAGAATAGCTTCCTCAATCAAATGCAATTGACTAAATTCAGTCATATTACAAGTATTATCAAAAATAAATTCACCGTTACTAATCGAACTCGGATTACACATTTGTGTCCATTGATCATCACGATGTTCATTCTCTGATCGCTTATAAAGCATGATTTCATTAGTGGTATTAAAACCACTATTCGGTAAAGTTGGCGGTTTAAACTGGATCTGATCCAAGGCACTAAAGGATTGATTTTGCCCATAGTTATTAATGATCCAGTAATAGCCAACATGTTGATTATGAGCGGGTAATTGATCACTTTGTACAGAATTGATTTGAGTGACAATCAACTCTCCATTAGGATGTGTACCTGCTGCTGGAAAAGTTAATCGAATACCTGAACTATCTGTACTATGCAATCCTGTACCACTAATAACAATGCGTTGACTTTTGCCACTTCCAATGGGTGCAGTCGAAGTTTTTCGCGTTGAATTCCCATTAAGTTCCGCATGGTTTTGATTGCCTGATTTATCAAAAACCGTTGTACCATCTGGTTCATTAAATTGATAATAGGCTTTCATACTTGGCATTTGACCGATCATTTTTTCTTTAGTTAAATGGCGATGACGACGAATTTCATTGATACCCAAAGCCCTATTCCAAATCACTACTTCATCAATATCTCCTTTAAATACGCGCGAAGAACTATTATTATCTCGCCCGATTAATGTCACGCCGTCAAAAGCTTCGAGTGCATGAGACCTACCTGTTTTAATGTAAGGCTTTCCATTTAAATAAATTGTAGCTCTAGTTGGTTCGATCACCAAAACAACATGCGACCAAACATCTTCTGGCACAATTGCGCCCGATGGCCAACCATATTGACCACCATTCCAATGATAACCTAATTCATTATTCGATTTAAAATTCAGCCCCGAAACACTCGATCCTCCCCGTGTAAAAACAATACCTGCATTACTTTTTTGAATACCTTCTGGCTTAATCCATGCTGAAATAGTCAAATGATTAGTATTCAAATTTAAGGCTGGAATAATGACATTAGCCGAGCCAGTACCATTAAGATATACCGCTTTCTTGGGCAAAGTATCAGGCGTGCAATAGCTTATAGCATCATTTTCTGCGAAAGCAGCACCATTATTCGTCATAAAAATTTGCATAGCTCCATCAATACTATTCGATTGACTAAACTTGAAAGTATTTGTTGTTTTATTCCTTGCGCTGGCTTTCGTTTCCCATTCAAAAGCATCAGAATGTTCATTCCGTAAATGTAAATAAGCATTGCTCGTACTGCTCAACCCTGTCGCAAAACTAGCATCAGTCGCGGTCAGTTCGATACTATCCAAAGGCGAGAAACCAACAGATTCTCCATATTGATTAATGATCCAATAATTGCCAGCATGCGCATTTGTATTCGGTGGTAAATGAGGTTGTTCATTAATTTGGGTAATATACATTTGTCCATCAATCGCTGTACAATTGTTAAAAGTAAGTTTTGCGCCTACATTAGCAAAATCATAAACTCCTTCTCCATTCAAAGTAAGGTGCTGTACTTCGCCACCTCCGACTGGCGCACCCGATGTTGTTATACTCGAATTGCCTTTCAAATAAGCATGACGACCACCAACTTTATTCAAAATCTGACCATCATAACTAGTATTAAATTGATAATAACCAATGAGTTTAGGATCGTTTGCCATCATTCCTTCATTTTTAGTACGATGGCGCAATGCTCTGATTTCTTCTTTTGATAAATCGCGTTCCCAAATCGTCACTTCATCAATCAATCCTTTGAAATATTTCGAATAATGCCCTTTTCCTACGTATAAACTATTGATATCAATCGGATTAATTGCCGCAACAGTAACATGTCTTTCATCATTTAAATATAAAATAATACTATCTGGTTTGACGACCATCGCGACATAAGACCATTCATCCGAAGGAATAATCATGCCGCTATTACTTCCCCAGCTTCCGCCATTATTGCCCCATTTATACCATAATTTTGACCCATAATAATCATAAATCAACCCAATAGACTCAACTCCATCAGCAGAATACGCACCATTAGAAACTATCGCAGAAAAGGCTTTTTGCGTGCCATTCGGCTTAATCCAAGCACTGATTGTAAAATGAGTAACATTTTCAATATAAGAATCATCAATCTGAGCATAATCGCCATCAGCAGTTGTCGAAAGTGCTTTTCCTGCAATCGTTTCTGTACCACAACGATCTTCAATTTCTATCATATCTACAATGGTTTTTGAATGTGATGCACCATTCCCATCGGTGACAGTTAGCGTTACATTATAATTTCCATCTGCCCCAAAAACAACCCGTGGATTACGTACCGTAGTAGAGCTAACAAACAAAGGAGCAGGTGAAAAAGACCATTGCCAACTCGCTCCGCTATGTTTCAAAACAGAAAAACAATCGAAATCAACTGTATCTTTAGTACAGTATATTTTATCTTTATAAGTAATCGGTTGGGCTACTGGCGTAAAATTCGGTTCGATCATTGACGCACCAAACGCCCCTCGACCGCCAGAACCTAAACGCAATTCAGCATCTCGATAAAAAGGCTTAATACGCAATGATTTTGCAATAGCTGGCAAGCCGAAACCGTATTCAATCCAATCACTTGTAGCAGTATTCCAATAAAAAACCGTATTGTAAGTTGCTAAATAAACTACATCGTTCGTACCTCCTTGATATAAAATATCCTTGGTACTTTCATCATTTAATGCACTTGTTGTTCGGTTTGTCCAAGTCATACCACCATCGGTTGTTTGGAAGACTTTATTGGAATTATTACCGCTTGTAGCTACCCAAACTTCGTTGGCATCCGCTGGATTGAGCGATATTTCTAAACGAGAAGTGCTGTTACTTGGAGGCGTTGTAATTGTTGCCCAAGTTGTACCGCCATCAGTCGTTTTATAAATCACACAATGCGCGTTATCTGGTTTAAAAACGGCATAAATAATATTAGGATCTTCACGCGAAATCTCCACTTCGTAAATATTTCCAGTAGGAAAAGTATATAATATATCAAAACTAGCACCGCCATCAATGGATTTATAAATAAAATTATCTCGACCAATGAATAGATGATCAGCATAACGCGGATCAAAATAAATACCGCTAGAACGAGAAGTATAATAACTTTCGTTAGGGTACAAAGGTAAAGAAGCATGACTTAAAGTCGTACCGCCTAATGTAGTAGAAATCGTTTTAACTGATGTATTAGAACTGTTGTAATGTGTTCGATAATAGACTTTTCGGCTATTAATCGGATGTACATAACCGCTGGCTTCTTCTACACCTCCGATGTGTTGTGCATTGCCTAAACCATACCCTTCATAATAAGCCGAAGTCCCAGTATGGTATTTTCCACCGATAAAAACATCCTCGTTCCAGCCCGTTGAAAAACCCCAAAAATGAGAAGCTTGAATACCTTTTATCTTAATGGTGTGCGTCATTAACTCATCATTTGAGTAATGAATACCGCCATCGTTCGCCACCCAAATATCATTACCAATTACTTCAATATCTTGAATATCAGCATGTACTTCACTTAATCTTTCACTATCAGCCGCTCCAATAGAAATCCAAGTTGCTCCCCCATCGGTAGATTCGGATAGGCGAATTGTACCAACCCAAAGTTTAGCCGCATTATTATGAGATACTTCAAAATCAAAATTGTAGAAACCCTGTTGAGTTCCACTGCTATAAGCCGAAACATTCCATTCATCTACCAAACTATTAATTGCCCCATAAGGCGCTCCGTCCTGTCCGCTCGGATTAGTCCAAGTATCGGCTTTATCAATTGATTTATAGACACCGATCCAACCTTTATCCGTTTCCTTTCCTGCACCGATAAGACATACATAAACCAAATCAGCCGAGGCTGGCGTTACACCAATTTTTCCACCACTAGGAGAAGCATTTGCTAAGTCAGAAGGCGAGAAATAGCCGTTATCTTTGAGCATCCAAGTTGTACCGCCATCATTAGAGCGAAATAGTTCAACTCTTTTTGCTGTGCTATTTTTCTTTAATAAATAAACAATCGAACTATTAGTTGGATGAAAATCCAGATCATAACAAACATCAGTAATTGGATTGCTCCATGTTGTACCGCCATCTGTTGAGGTAAAAAGTCCTTCATTACTTACTGCAAAAATATTATTACTATTAGCAGGATCGAATTTAAATTCATAAACACTTCCATCAATATATTTAACTTCTGCCCAACTTGTACCGCCATCCAAAGAGCGATAAATGCGGTCATTGGAAGATACAAAGAAGATATCAGGATTGGTTGGATGAATTCTGACTGCTGTATTATCACCAACAAACGCTTCTCCTTTAGTAATTAATGACCAATTCGAGCCTTTATCCGTTGATTTATAAACGCCTCCTGCTTCTGTTCCACAAATTAATAAGTTAGAATTGGACAACGATTGATCTATACTATAGACATTTTTATGATTGGCTTTTGTTGTCGTCGAATTTTGGGCGAAGGTTTCAAAAGGCCCCATTGCGTACCAATTTCCGCTGTTTTCCGCTGCGTTATTTCGTTGTAAATACCTATTTTTGACTACACTATTCGCTTGATCCTTGGCTGCTCGGCTTGGAATTGCAATAAAACCATTATCATCAATATAGGGTTCTACTTGCCAACGCCAATGTTTATAATTTTGGGTATGAATAGTTTTTTTGAATGCCCTTGTTTTAAAATAGGCTTTAAATAAACGATCAACTTCATTAACATTTGGATGATTACTGTACATTTTCACCGCCCAATTAGGTGTAGAAATATCAATAATTGGCACAACTTTTAAGAAGTTGGCTGGTTCATAATCTTGAGCAAAAACTAGTGTAACGAAAAAAAGTGTAAAAATGGTTAAGAATTTTTTTTTATTCACAAGCGATTTTTTGAAAAATTAAATAATTGAGATTAAGGAAAATGCACTAACATTTTTGAAAAAAATAACAAAATAATTTTGAGCTATTCCCTTTGTTTTTTATTAAAAAATTACTGATTACTCACGCCTCTCCCCAGATGACATAAGCAGCAATAGATTTGTAAAATAAACGCAAAAATAGAAGGTAAGGCTACTTTTTTGCACCTACATCACACCTACAAAAGAGAGAAATAATGGTTTTTAGACCTTTTTTAAGGGAAAAAAGAAATTTTGAAGTAATAATTATCCTTTTACTGCAATTTTGGGCTGGCTGGTCTTTTGGTCAAACAAAATTGCAGGATACTATTTTTGTACGCTTAGAACGAGCTAATAAAATTAGTCAGATCAACCCAACTATTGGATTGCAATTACTTAACCAAAATTTAAAATTAGCCAAAAAAGAAAAGTACTTATATGAACAATGTATTACTTTAGAAAATATAGGTCTTATTCATTTAAACGCTAATCGAATGGAAAAAGCCGTTACTGCTTTTCAGCAATCCATGAAAATCGCTATCGAGATGGATAGTGTTTTGTTAGAAGGAAAAGTATTGCATCGTTTGGGAAATTTGTACATGAGGATTGGACGATTAGAAAAGGCAAAAGAAACACAAAACACAGCTTACTCTATTTTCAAAAAAGAAAAAAACCTATATTGGCAGGCAAGCGCTTTAGGTAATTTAGGCAATATTTATACGCAATTAGGCGGAGGCGAGGAAGCATTGAAACAGTATCAAATGGCGCGTGATTTATTTGAACAATTAGGAAATGAAGAGGAAAAAAGGGGTATGAACCTCAATATTGGCTATTATTATTTAATGCAAGGACAGGGCGAAATGGCTTTACCTTTTGTTAAAAATAACTTGGCTTATAGTTTACAAAATAATTTGCCTAAAGAGATCGCAATGGGTTATGGAAATTTGGGCTATAGTTATTTTTTAATCGACGATTTTGATCAAGCTTTTCGGAATTACCAAATATGTGTTGATACCGCTCAAAAATATGGTTTTGTTAGAATTGAGTATGATACTTATAAGGATATGTCTGCGACTTTCAAAAAACAAGGGAATTCATCTCAAGCGATGGAATATTTGACGAAATATTACACCCTAAAAGATTCAATTATTGGCGAAAGCACACAAGCTAAAATATCAGAATTAGAAATCCAATTTCAAGCGGCAAAACAGGAGCGTGAAATTCAAGTATTAGAGCAAAAACAACGTATTCAAGGACTTAAATTGTGGTTTTTATTCATTAGTTTAGGATTATTAATTGTGATTGGTTTATTAACTTTTCAGAAAATGAAAGGCGATTTGCGCAAAAAACAAGATTTATTAGCTAAAAATAAAGCCATTCATCAATTAGAAAAAACATTGATTGAAAAAGAATTAGAAAAGCAATTGTTAGAGAAACAAAAAGCGACGGATGAATTGGCGTATAAATCTAAATACTTGACTGATTTTGCCTTAGAGATTTCTCAAAAAAATGAATTTTCAGCTACGTTATTCGCTAAACTTGCCCAAATTGAGCGTTTAAGAATGTCTAAAGTAGTGAGTAATAAGTTCAAGGAATTACACTTTTTTGTTACTTCTCAGCTCCAAATTAATGAAGGTGTTGCTGTTTTTCAACAACATATAGACGAAATCAACTTAGGTTTTAATTATAAATTGCAACAACAATTTCCAGATTTAACGGCTAAGGATTTAATTCTTTGTGGTTTGTTGCGCCTCAATTTGCAAAATAAAGAAATCGCAACGATTAGAGGCGTATCAGATAATGCAGTCAAAATGGCGCGTTATCGCTTACGCAAAAAGTTAAGTTTGAGTGGAGAAGACGATATTGTTGCATTTTTGAAAGCATTTTAATTGTTTTTTGTTGGTATTGATCGGGCAAAATGGGGCAAAGGCATGCCTTTGCCCTACGATGTTAATATTGTCTAAAAGAAAAACGTTTAACGAATGGTATGATTGTTTTCAAATAATTAATTCGGAGTAATGGAATGGCTCTAATATCTATATTTCTATTATTTCCTGCTTCATTTAGAAAATGCCTAAAATTATCCCATTCTTGGTTCGTTCGTTCATATTGATCAATATCTTTTCCTATTTCTAATTCAGTTTTATTAACAAAATCAAGCAAAATTTCACTTCCTTCTGCCTCCTGTAATTTATTTAAAAATAAAGCCGTCATCCACGGAGAACCAATCGTAGTGGCTAATAAAATATAAATAGAATTGAGTGATTTTGTATTTATTTCGCTAGATATAGGCACCCAATATGGATTAGATTTAATAAGCCTTAACGTGTTTAAAAATCGTTTGATCGTTCTCGGACTTGTCCCTAAAATAGGTGTTAAGCCTTTGATAAATTCAATTTCATCAAAATCAAACTGTACTTTAGAATGAGAATTAGATTTAGGTGTATAATGCTGTGATTGCGAAATTTTAGCTGGAGAAAATGACACATCGCTTTCGATATGAGAAATAGTTGTTTCTTCCGCCGATTTTGCCGAAAGGCTGGTAAACTCCAATGGTTTTGGAGGTATTTCTTTTTTGGGCATAGGCGAATAACTGGCACTTTGAGAAGCAATTTTCCGTTTTTTATTGCTGCTATAACTTCTTTTTGTTGCTTTATTATTTTCTGAGCTATCCGTTTTTAATAATTCAGAAATGTAAGTCTTTTTATCTCGATCTCCGATTCGGTTCAATCTAAATGGCAATTGAAATATCTTTTCTAGATAATCGAATGGCGTTGCATCATTTCTAAATTCTTTTTGCAATTGTGGGCTATTAATCGTCTCTTCATTAAAATTAGACAGCATATCGCCATATTCCTTAATCAATGATTTGGTAATCCATTTCACATCTATACCAACAACGACCACAAACAATGGAAATGCCAAAATCAAGTGAATAGCTTGCAACACTTCGATCACTTTTTCTTGTGGACAACGATCCAAATCATCAATATAAAGAACAATTCGTTCGACTTGATTTTGGTCGGGCAGTTCTTCGAGAATGCCTCTGCTTAAAATTTCCTCATTATATTTTTGTAAATAAGCCGATAACAATTCAAAATCTTTGCGAATAATAGAAATCAAACCCAAATGTTTACGATAATTATCACTTTGAAGTCGTCGTTCTAAAAACACAGAAAAACGCTTTCCTTTTCTGATTTCTTGCAGTTCCAAATTCGTTTTAGCAATATCATTTTCTGCTTTTGAAAGCTTCTGCTCTGCTTGATCTTTTTGATTTAAGAGTTGGCTCAATTCCAAATTAAAAGTATTAAGGCGCTGTTGTTGCTTAGTTGTAGCAATATTTTCTAAATGCTCAAGTTTTTGTTTGGCATTTTCAAGATAGCGAACGCCTTGTTGCATCGTGTCCAAAGCTGGGCGAACTCGTTTTAGAATTAAAGGAATAAAAGCAGTAATTGAAAGAATAATTCCGCCTAATTGAGCAATCTGATCGGTTATATTTTTAAAAAATCCATTATTCTTACCTAAATAATCAACCAATGCAGGCGCTGCAAACGGAATGCAGATTAAGAAAACGAATAAGAAAATACGCCAAACGTGCTTACCAGCAAATATTTTTCTATAAAGTTCAATAAATCGTCCTAAGATCGAGCGATAATACAAAATTAGTCCACTTACTTGCTCCAGACTGGTATTAATTTCTTCTTTTCCTGCCCGAATGTGTTTTAACTCTAGCAAATCATCTGCCTTATCTAGCAATTTTTCTACTTCTTTATCATCTTTAATGACATTAAAAAAGTTTTTAACACTTAGATCGGCTAATGTTTCTTTTTTGTTTTTAATCGCGTCATCTAAGTTGCTAATTTTTTGCTGAACGGATTTTTTTTGTCTTTTAAGGTTTTTAATCTCGACGTTAGTTTCTTCAATCAAAATTTGCGTGCTGCTCAATGAAGCATATAACCCTTCCACTTTTTCCTCTTCTTCGGTCTTGAGACCAATATCTTCCGCGAGTTTATCAAAAATCTTCGTCATTAAACTTGCCCAAAGATTAGCGTCAACAAAATGCCAAGCGTTGAACCAAATTTGGCTATTCTTTTTCGTGTGACCTGCTCGTTCATCAGCAGATATTTCATCCACTTTCAATTTGAGTTGACGCATAAAAAAGCTCTTTCCTGAGCCCCAATCTCCAAAAATCCCAATAGAAAGCGGTGGTTTGATTGATTTATTAGTAATCAAGCGAGCAAACGAATCAACTTCGTCAGTGATATCTAATAAATCTTTTCCTTCGTCGCTATCTGTTTGGAAAGAAGGCACAGTTGCCGAAAAAGACGGATTGAGTATAGCTAATTTTCTTTCCCGAATAATTGGTTCTAAATCATCATAAATTTCACGATCAATCACAGCAATAATTAACGACGCTTTTTGAGCGGCTGTTTCTGTAAAACCATCCATTAATGCTCGAAAAATATCCGTATCATCAAGCGGAGCACCAGCAGCTAGTAACGGACTAGCAATCGTTTTAATCGATTTATATTTTTGCGTCATTACGCCCAAAGCTCGCCCCATTTGATAGAGTTCGTCAAGGTTCATATAACGTTCAGCATCTTTAGTAGCAACAAAACTAATGTTCGGTAAGCTTGAATTTTTTTCTGTATTAAGAATGGTTTTAAAATGAGCTAATTCTTGTGGATCAATCGAATGAGGCAAATCTAAAGCTTCCAACCCTTGCAAAAAAAGCGAAGAAAACTGCCCATCAACACCTGTTGGAACAACCAACAAATCACTTTCCACCTTAAATAAATCATTCAATACCAATTCAACTTTCAAGAAATCAGCATATAAATCTTCAACAACTTCTATTTTACCATTTTCATTAGGAATATCTTCAACAACTGGATGAGGAAAATTTTCAAAATAACTTTTAGCTCTTTGCTTTGTTTTAACGGCTTCACCTCTTGGTGTTGCGATAGGTTTTGATTGATTCTCTTTTTCTAAATCATCAATAATAGAAAGTAACTTATAATTAATTTTATTCCGTTTAATTTGCTCCTCCCTTTTTGAAAGCAAGCCGTTCTGAGTGGCTTTTTTAAGCTTATTATATTGACTTTTTAATAACGAAATTTCATTAATTAGAGGGGAATTTTCTCCTATTTCTTCAAGTAGCACAAAAACTTCATCAATTTTTCCTTTTGCAATAAGCGATTTACTATCAAGCATATCTTGCCCAACATCACTTATATTAATTTGACCTAATAGATCTAGAATACTTTCAGCAATTTCTATTCGGGAACGTTCCTCTTCGTTTTTAGCGATTAGTCCATTATCATAATTCCTGTTAAGGGTAGTCAGTTTAGCATTTAATACAATCACTTCATTATAATGGCTACTATCTCTAATTCCGATACTATTCAATGCTTCTAAAGCATCTTTTAAATCGTTATTAGCTACTAATTCCCTAATTTCCTCTTTTGTAATTCGTTTATTCATTCCTTTTTTTTGCTGTGATGAAGTTAATTTATCTAATTAATCCAATTCAAGATCATCCAGTAAATAAGAAGCGGCTCTTTTTATTCTGTGAAATTCCACCTTGTAATTCATTTCCGTAATCGTATAACTGGCTAATTCTTTTTGAATTCGATTAAATCTCGCATTTAAAATTATGATTTGATTATTATCGTGAGAATTTTTCACATTAAGATTATACATTTTTTTTACTGCATCTTTTAAATTATCCTCAGCAATCAACTCTTTAATTTCGTCTTTTACATTACTCATGTTACTCTTTTTTGGAACTATCAATAAAAAATAATAAAGAATAGTTAAGTTTAATAAATTCTACTCGCTCATCTTCTTTTGAAAGTAAACCTCTTTTACCCCTTTGTTTAAGCTGGGAATATAGAAATCTAATTTTCGTAATTTCCTCTAATTTTCTAGAACTTTCTACATTTTTTTCAAGCAAAACAAATACCTCCTCAATTTTTCCTTTTGCAATCAGTTTTTTACTTTCGAGCGGCTCTTGTTTTGTATCATTTATATCAATTTCATTTAATAAATCTAAGATATCCATAGTAATATTTGCCTCTACTACTTTTTTGTCTGTATTAGAAATTAAGCCCTTCTTATATCGATTATTAAGCCTATTAAATCTAGCATTAAGTAAAATCACCTCATTGCAATAATTAGCTCCTTTATTCAAAGTTTTTAACGCTTTTTTCAAATCTGCATCAGCAATTAATTGCCTGATTTTCTTTTTTTTTAATTCGTTTACTCATTATATTTTTTGTGTTATGAAATTGACTTTACCTGTTGGTTAATCCAATTGAAGTTTATCCAACAATTGAACAAAAGTCATTTTTGTTCTTTGAACCATTAATTTGTAATTCATTCCTAAAATTATCCCATTATCAAAATCCTGCTGCATCCCATTAATATCAAAATTCAGCAATAAGATTTGGCGTTGAAGATCTGGATCTGTCACATTAATAGTATTCAATTCTTTCAATGCCGCTTTCAAATCATCTTCTACGATCAAATCCTTGATCTTATCTTTTATATTACTCATGTTATTTTTTTATTAAAAATTCAGTCCGTCCACTTTCAAATTCAATTTACCATTAGATAAAACCACCACTCTAAAACCATTAGGCGTTAAATAAAGCCCTTCAATTTTTAATTCATCCAATTGACCATTAAGTAAAATTCCCTTAACTGGTTCATAATTTTTGAGTTGATCTTGTATCATTTTTTGAGCATCTTTGATATTTTGCTCTAAAGGAAAAGTTAAATAAGGTTCAATTTTTTTCAAAATAGTAGAATGAAACAGCCAGTTAGCACTTTTCAAAATCCCATTTTTAGTATCTAAATCATAATCTACATTTTCGATTTTGACGGTAGAAGTTGCTGGATCAAAAACGGGTTTTCCGCGCATATAAATCATTCCTTTCACACTTCCATCTACCAAAGCACCAATAATAACTTGCTCACCTTGCCCATAAATAGTTAGGTTTTTAACCGTAACCGATCGTTTTCCTTGCGAAAAAGTTTGACCAACCATTTCTTTTTTAGCAATTTTTTCGGCTGCAACATAAGGAATTTCAGTTGTTAAATTAATTTGAAAATCATCTTTGATTTGCTCAGGGCGCACAAAAGGCGGTAAGGTTTTATTAATTGTTACTTTCGGTTTTTCCTCACTCAACACGACTTCCGCAGCGGATTGAATACCGATAGTTGCATTAATAATACCTTTCTCTGTTTTTAAAGGTGTCATTTGAATGGATTTTGGCGAAAGCTTCAACCAAACTTTATAATCTTCATTTACATTAATCGGATCTTGTAGCATCGTCCAAGCATCTTGAGCATATTCTTTAATATTCAAATTGGCTTTTATCTGTTCGTCAATCGAGTTTTCTAAAAACTGCTTATTCGATTTTAATAAACGATTAGCAATAGATTTGATAGATACTTTTTGTCCCAAAATACTAGTCGTCGGAGCATGAAGCCATTTATAATCCGTCAAAACCGTCACTGTTGCCAAATCCCAAGATTCATCAATCTCATAAACCGTTCTAAATGAAAGTGCAATACTTCCTTCGACTGATTGATAACCATACGTACCAAACACGCCATAGCGCATTTTGACCGAAAGTTTGAGCGGCACATAATATTCAAAAGCATCGGGATAAGCCGATAATTTAATATCTTTTTGTTTCCAAATTTTCATTTTCAAATTATCACCATCGTTATCATCATAAGATTTGTCTTCATACAACAAACCCGTGACATCTTTATTAATTTTTGCTTCGATAGCTGGCACACTCATTTTGATAGGAATATTGACCGTCGAAGTTTGTGGATTAAAAGACATTGCATCGTATTTAGCCTTAGGTTTTTCTGTCTCCAAAAGCTGCTTGGAAGGCTTACAACTACTAGCAAATAATACCACAAATAGGACAATAGAAAAAACAACTAAGGTAAGAAATTGGTTTTGACCCATCGAATTTTTTATTTATATGAAGGAATGAGTAGTTTGTTTTAATGAAAATTAATTTGAAATTAAAAATTAAAATGAGAATGCCCAACTTTATTTAGTTGAGAATTGAGAATGGACTATTGAAAATGAAGGAAAAGTAAGGTATTTTAACAAAAAAAAGAGGCTGTCTCAAAAGTAATGAGATAGCCTCTTTTTCCTTGTGAGGAGTGTAATAATAGCTGGTGTTCTAGGCTA
>CAKZLL010000257.1 GCA_937125475.1 uncultured Saprospiraceae bacterium
CCGCTTTTACCGCCTTGATTAGCTTTAAAATCTAAATTTCCATTCATTACAAAACCATTTTAGAATAAAGTCTAATAGCCAGCTTTTCCTGACACCTTTCATAAAAAATAGAATAATGAAACAACTTATTTTCTTTTTGCTTGCTTTTTCTTTTTTGGTAATGACGAGTTGCAATAATAGTTCTAATGTCTCTGAAAATACTGATAGTCAAATAGATACATTGTCTGCTTCAAGTAAAAAAGTAACTAATGTTAATACATGGGAAGGCTTCTGGGAAACCATTCAAGCAGCAGCTAAACAAAAGGATATCAATGCGATTAAGGACTTAGCCATTTTCGGAGAAGGTTTTTCAGAAGAAGAGTTTGATGAATATGTTAGTCAATATTTTACAGAAGAAATGTATCAATTGATCATTGATACATCAGCGGATAATCTTCGATTGTCGGAAGGCGTTGTAGAAGCAGAAGAGGTTCGAGAATTATCTCTTGATGCGTCGGGATACGACGAGGAAGAGGACATTACTTATGAGTCGGCTTTGATTTTATATTTTGGAAAAATTGATGAAAAATATGGTCTTGTCATGTGGATGGCAGCAGGTTAAAATAATAGACGAGCATCAAATTAAGATATATTTTTGATGCTTGTCTATCTATATTTCTTCTTGTAATTCTAAATGTTTTTCGATAGTGAAATGAAAAGTAGTTCCGACACCAAATTCTGAATCTACCCAGATTTCTCCATGATGTTGTGTTACAATTTTTTTACAAATTGCCAATCCTATTCCACTTCCTTCATACCTATCTATATTGTTTAATCGCTGGAAAATATGAAAGATTTTTTCTTTAAATGCCTCTTTGATACCAATCCCATTATCTTGAATAGAAAAATGCCAATAATCTGCATATTCTTTCCATGAAATATTAATAACAGGTCTGACATTTTCTTTTCTAAATTTAAGACTATTAGCGATTCAATTTTGAAATAGTTGCCTTTATTTATTTTTATCACCAGTTAATTTACATTCTGAAAATTGAATATTTATTTTAGCTTTACATTCATCAATTGCTGTTTTGAAATCTAAGAAAATAGATTCTACTAGATATTGAATATTTGTTCTCTGAGGCGTTAATTGTTGATTATTGACACGAGAATATTGCAATAAATCATCAATTAATAAATTCAGATTTTTTGTGCTAGATTCTATGAAATTTAGATATTCTATTTCGTGATTATGAATGCGTCCTTTTAGACTTCTTTTCAAAAGCTGTGAAAAACTAATGATTGTTCTCAAAGGTGTTTTCATATCATGAGAAGCCACAAAAGCGAACCGCTCCAATTCTTCATTGGAATTAATGTATTTTTCTAACTCTATTTTTTGTTTTTTGATTAATTTCAAATTATTTTGAAGTAACTCTTCATGTCTTACTCGGGTCGTAACATCCTCAAAAGTCCCTAAAATACCAATAACATTTCCTTTTGCATCTTTTAAGGGGATTTTATGGGTATTGAGCCAAGCTTTTTTTCCATCTGCTTGTAGCTGAGGTTCTACTATATCATACATAGCTTTACCTCTATTCATCACTTCTTGATCTATTTTAACAAAAAAATCGGCTTCTTCCTTAGTCCAAGGCAATTCATAATCCGTTTTTCCAATAATGTCATTGGGACTAGAAAGACCTGCAATATCAGCAAGTTTTTGATTACAACCTTGAAAAACGGAATTCTTATCTTTCCAAAAAATCGCTTCAGGAATATTGTTAATGACTAGCTGGAGGTACTTATTTGAACTTAGCTGATGATTAACCGAGGATACATTCAAGGATTGTAACCGATAAGTGATGTATGTTCCAAAATTAGCCGTTACTTCTTGACATTCTCTAGTGAAATGATATCTTTTATTCCCGTAAGGAAATGAAATTTGCTGGATTGCTTTTTTTTCATTTTTAAAAAGAAGATTAAAAGTATTGAGCGGAAAGAAACGCCTAATTTCGCTAGGAGTATAAGATGCGGCTGGCGCAATTTTAAAAAAACTAATAAAATGATTACTCAATAAAATAATATCCTCAGAAGGAATATAAATTGCTCCGAAATTATCAAAAAAATTGAGTGTAGCAGTTAAAAATTGCCAGTTGTTGTTAGCTGAAATGTTATTCATAGATTTTTGTTCTATCGTTTATAAATGGATTAGTTTTAGTGTTTCTTTGATTATATAGATACTTTAAAGACTTATAAACTAGATAGATGTAACAAAATTATTTATTTTTATGAATAAGAATAAATAATTTATTCAACTCATAGGGCTGAATATTTCAGTAATTTTGAAAAGCTTTATTGATAGATATTTTACTTAAAATAATCCTTTAGTTGTGTTGTATATTTTACCTTTATACAAGTATTCGACCAAAATATTATTTTTGAAATTACTTGATAATCGCCAATTTATTTACTTAAGAAATCGTCTCACAACATTTAATAACTTATTTCAGCATTAAATGTTTAAATGAATTTAATTGTTTTTGATTGCCTAATACGACAATTTTAGCTTCTTGACGAATGAAAGTATCTGGTCCAGGATTAATAATATAATGCCCTTTAGGTTCAAAAATCCCAATAACATTTGCACCTGTTTCTCCTCTAATGTTCATTTCCAAAATTGTTTTACTTTGATAAAAGGGTTTTAAATTAACCGCATCAAATTCCTCAAAAAGAATTTGTGCGCTTCCCATATTGGAAAACAAAGTCATAAATTCAACAATTTCTGGCTTTTGAACCATTGTAGCCATATAAAAACCGCCTATTCGTTCTGGTTGAATCACATAATCCGCGCCAGCTCGATGAAGTTTCGCTTCGACTTTTTCATTCAAAGCACGGCTAATAATTCGGATATTAGCATTAATTTGACGAGCAGATAGAACCACAAAAACATTATCGGCATCATCTCCCAAAGTCGCGATCAATGAAGATGCCTTTAAAATACCTGCTTCTTCCAAAATTTCATCGTGCGTAGCATCTCCTTCGATATAAGGAATTTTGCCATGATTGCGCATTTCTTCGACTTTTTCTTCGTCTCGTTCAATGACTACAAAAGGGTGTTCTTGTTTTAATAGTTCGTATACCACCTCTTGACCATGCCGACCATAGCCACAAACAATAGTGTGATTTTTCAATTTTTCAATTTTTTTAAAAACTCGATAATCTTTTAAAAGCATATTAAAATTACCCTCTATGATAAATGACGTGATATTTGTCACAGCATAAGCAAAAACACCTAAATTAAATAAAATTAGAAAGGCGGTAAAAATTCGACCATTTGTACCTAATGGCTGAGTTTCACTATATCCAACCGTCGAAAAAGTGATGATTGTCATATAGAAAGCATCCATAAGAGAATAGTCCGCAATGACCATAAAACCCACAATTCCTATCGAAATAATAACAAGTAATAGGAATAGCGCGATCCGAAAATTGCGGAGGTAATGAGAAGTCCGTTCAAAACGAGGATTATGATATGGAAGTCTAAAATTTAGCATAATGTTGTTTAATTAGGGTTTGAAAATTAGTCTTTATTCACAAAAGTTCTTATAGGCATATTAATTTTTGTGAATAAAGACTATTATATCTAAACCCCGAAAACGGTTTTATTTCTTGAAAACATCTGACACTTCAAAATCTCTTGTGCCTGGGATATAACGGTAAAATCCTTCTCCTGATTTTTGTCCTAATTTTCCAGCCGTGACCATATTCACCAATAGTGGGCAAGGTGCATATTTAGGATTGCCAAAACCTTGATGTAAAACATTCAAAATAGCTAAACAAACATCCAAACCGATAAAATCCGCCAAACGCAATGGTCCCATAGGATGCGCCATGCCTAATTTCATGACAGTATCAATTTCTTCCACACCCGCAACACCTTCAAAAAGCGCAGAAATCGCTTCGTTGATCATTGGTAATAAAATTCGATTAGCAACAAAACCAGGATAATCGTTTACTTCAACAGGTACTTTTTTTAAAGTACGGGACAGATCCATAATAATATTGGTCACCTCATCAGTTGTAGAATACCCTCGAATGATTTCAACCAACTTCATTACAGGCACAGGATTCATAAAGTGCATACCGATCACTTTTTCAGGTCGTTGTGTGACTGAGGCTATTTTTGTAATAGAAATAGAAGAGGTATTACTTGCTAGAATCGCTTTAGCAGGTGATAATTCATCTAATTGTTTGAAAATCTTGAGTTTTAAATCAATATTTTCTGTGGCAGCTTCTACCACTAAATCTGCGTCTTTTACCGCTTCTGCGGAAGAAGTATAAGTAGTTAAATTGGCTAAAGTATTATTTTTTTCATCGGAGGTTATTCTTTCTTTTTTGACCATTCGGTCAAGATTTTTAGTGATTGTTTTAATTGCTTTATCTAAGGCAGGTTGAGAAATATCCACTAAATTCACTTGAAATCCATTCATTGCAAAAACATGTGCAATGCCGTTTCCCATCGTTCCTGCACCGACTACCGTAACGTTTTTTATCATTTTTTTACTTTTAATTATGGTATTTTATAACTTCAATTTGTTGGAATAATCTAATTAGTAATGATACGAAATTATTTCAATAAGCCCATCATTTTCATGGTTAGGTAAAGGATTTTCTTATAAAAAACTATCAAGATATTTTTGTATGAAAGTTATCAAATTCATACAAAAAAAACGTAGAAACTGAGGTTTTTAAGGTGTCAGGAGTGAGATGTCAGGTCAATAAGTTATTGATTATTAGGTTTTTATGCGCTCTAAGGTGTCATTACTGATACCTTGAAAAAGCCCTTTATCTTCTAAAAAGATGTTCATTGCCTATTTCTGGTTCTGGCTTTGACGAATAATCCATTTGAGGTGTATTTAAAGCCAAACGATGTTGACCTTTTAAATGATTTAAAATTTCAGGGCGAATTTTAGGAATGATTTGAACATCATATAATTCTTCTATACTGCTCTGATAACGGATATTTCCGACCCGAGTTGCAGTTGGTAAATGTACAATTTCAATACCACAATAAATAGAGCGTTTCGCAATTGGTAAATCTCTAAAGGTAGAAGAGTTTTGTCTCAATTTTGAGAGACCAATGAAAAGATAATCGCCATGTTTTGCCATATCTCTCACAAAACCATCAATGCCCTTTATTGGTTTAAGGAATTCTATTGGGCCTTCATTAGAATGCTCTGTCAGAGGGATTTCAGCAAAATCCAATTGCAATGAAGGAGCTGCCCAAAGCGTTCCAAAATCACTATCTAAGTTACGAACCGAATATTCAAAACATAAATAGCTGTTGATCGTTTTGGAGTTTCCTGTTTTAGAAGCCGTCAATTTTTGATCTCTTGCTTTGATTGAATTCTTTTAAATTTTACGGATTTTTGTTGTCTCGCCTAATCTTGTAGTGGAGGTAACTACTTCGTTTGTTGTCGGATCCAAGTATAAATTAACTGATTTAATTTTCCCAATTATAGCTTTAATAGCTGCATTTTTCTCTTTTATGAATATTGTTCCTTCTATAAAAGTCTGTGTTTTTTCTTCGGTTTGCTTTACTTTTTCTCCATTTTTTCTACTAAAGTAGTCACTTGATTTGTCCCTGTAACTATATAATCAATTGTGCCTTCAAAAGATTTTTAAGTGCAAGAGACCATCATTAAAGAAAGAAGAACGCATAAAATTGGTATCGTTTTCATCATTTTGGAATTTAAAAGTTAAAAAAAGCTCAACAATCAAATGTGAAAAATGATTGTTGAGCTACTATTTCAATAGTATTTTAGATTTAAATTTTTCAAACAAAATTTAAACCTCTAAAGAAATAATCTATTGTTCTTCGATTGCTTTTATTTTTGCTGCCTGTTCTGCTTCCAATTTTTTGACAGCATCTAGATCACTGCTCGCATCACCTATTTTATGATTATATTCTCTCTCAATTCTTTTTATTTTTTCTTCCTTTGTCAATGGAGGTATATTAAACCGCACGGCTTCCAATTTTTTCTCCGTTACAGTAACCGTTATATCAATAAGCATTCCGCGTTCCGTGGCTTGCATAGCTAAAACAAAGCCGTCAACACCTTCTATTGGATCAAAAAATTGAGTAAAATTCTCATTAGAATATTGTACCATAGGGATTCCATCCAAATTGACTTTTAGTTCAGGAGCAGCCCAAATTGTCGCTTTTTCAAGTTTTGGATCGGTCAATTTATATTCAAAACATAAATAGCCATTGATCTTTTTTGATTGACCTGTTTTAGTGGCTACTGTTTTGACTTCTTTTACTTTTGGTTCGCCTCTATCTTCCCAACGACTCATAATTGTTCCATCTGGCTGTTTATAGATTGAAACTATTTCATTTGTTTTTTGGTCCAAATACATAGTAAGAAAAATACTTTGAAGATCAAGTTCAAGTGTCGCTTCTTTTCCTTTCACGAAAAGAGTTCCATTAAAAAGAGTTTCTTGTTTTGGTTTTTCTACGACCTCACCTTCGGCGGAAGGAGTTGTTTGTTTTGTTCCTTGCATTAAAAAATTAATCGTACCTTCAAAATTTTCTTGTGCAAAACTAAGTGTACTTAAAAAAAGTAGAACGCATAAAATGTGTATTCTATTCATTGTTTTTGAATTATATAATTAAAAATTAAAAAGTAGCTCAGTGTAAATTTTATTACTGAACGGATACTTTACAAATACTGTTTCTTACATGATATTTCTTTATCAATTGTGTCTTTAAAAAGAAGAAATATTTTTTTTAGGGAGTAGGGAAAAAATAACCTACTCATAATATTTATAATTAATTATGAAATTCCAGTTTTTTAAATTGGGTTTCTCTGAATATGTTTCTCAATATCTTGGAGTTCCTTGTCGGATACTTTTACTCTTTTTTCATAGTCTTTATTGATAAAATACACTAGAGGATTAAACCCTTTTCAGCTTACTTTTCTAGCAACATTAATGGTATTCTCAACGGTATCTAAAATCAAAGGCGACCAATAATTCTCTATAAATATAAGGAGCACTTACTTTTACATAACAGCGTTCTCAATTTTCACGATTAAAGTACTATCACGATCTAATATTTTTTTAAGAAATCGAGCAATTTGATCTAAGTCTTCATTAACAATAGTATTTTTCTTTATTTTAAAAAAATCATATTGCTGATCTACCAATTTCAAAAGCAGTATTTTGTAAAAATAGCGGAAAAGTGAGAAATATTAAAAGAAGAACAATGAGAAAAAGCACCCGTTTTTTATGGGATTATTATTTTATGTTTTGGTTGTTACATACAAAAACAAAGCCCATTTCACAAGGAAATAAGCTTTGTTAAAATTTCTTTTTTTTCAGATGTAATGTTTTTAATCATATACAAATAAATCAAGAGTATCTGGCTAAATAAATTGTTACCAACCTAAATCAATAAAAGGTTGAGATTCGAATACTTGCTTAAAAGTATGCTCTTCTCCCTCAATGATTTTTGTAAAAGAAATAACCATTCGGTTTGCAGATACTTGCTTAATTTGCAGAACTTCTTCTTTCATTCTGCCATTGTCTGAAACTAAAACTAAATTGTCGTCGTCATCTAAAAACCAGCTCCCAGATTCAAGGATATTAACCGTAGGTTGTTCTGTGACGTTGATATTACCTGTAAGCGGTTTGTCGTCTTTGCCATCTGCTGCGCCATTTCTGGATGCAAAAAGCATATCATCGCCTACTGCCGATTGTCCTAGAACAATTTGATAATTACCAAAATCATCAAATTTCAAAATACGATTGCGAGTATCTTCGTCCTGCAATTCATGCAAATTAGTAGCAGTGATGCCTAATTCTTCATCAATCATAACAGCAGGACTTACCGTGAAATTAACTTGTTTCCAAGGATTTGCGATAATTGCTCGCTCTGTTTGATTAATTTTATTAGGTACTTGCAAAAACGAATTCATTTCTGGTAGCATTGCTAGAAACAACAAGGAAATGCTGAAAAATGCCTTCATAACTCTTAGTATTTAAATGTTAAATGATAATAAACGTAATTGAGCAAAAATCACACCAAATATTTGTTTTTTTTATATTTGATATAAAGTGCATGTTGTTATTATTGTACGGGCAAACAAATAAAATGTTTTATTATATTTTAATATTATATGTTTTCATTTTTAATAATTAAAAACTTATACTTGAAGATAAAAAATATAAGTTATTTTGCCATCTTATTGAGCTGTGAAAAATCACTTCCAGTCTATTTTTGCACTTAAAACTGGCTTTTGAGTAGCTTTTTTAATTAATTGATGATAAAAGAAATCATTCCCTTGAAAAGTCTTAATTTCGACTATATCATCTGCTAAAGTTTCCTGTAAATAATTTACTTCTAAAAACTTAGGTGCTAATTTTCTTTCTGAAACACCATAACTATTTAAGATCCATTCGATATATTTTACATTATTAACATGATACAATACATCCAAATCGCTATAAACAACCGTGTGGTTTTCAGTTCTTAATAATTCTAAATCAGTAGGGATTTTAATTTTACTAGCTATGCCCGAAGGCGGTAATTTATCATTAATAATAGGTAATGTCACGACTTTTACACGAGCAGGACGATGCGTCGTAGTATTGAGTGCAACCCAAAGCGTGCTGGCACTACCGATTAATTGACCTTGATGATAGATTTCAAAATTTCGATAAGAAAAAGGACCTTTCATCAAATGCACCCAAGTATGAACCGTAATTGTAGAGCGCCATTTTGGAAAAGATGACATTTCCACGCGCAATTTATTTAAGACCCAAGCTTGATTGTTTTTTGCCATGCCTTCAAAACCTAGGTTGTGATGTTCGGCATGATGTCCAGCGATTAATTGTAAAAAATTGCAAATACTTGTCAATGTTGCTTCTTGAGAAGGGGCAATCATTGAGGCATCAATATAATAATTCTCTATCCAAATATCATTTTTTTCCATTTGTGTTCGCTTTTTAATTAAGGGATTTTGCAAAATAAAGCTTTTAATCAAAGATTAAAGATTTTAGACCAATTCATTTTGGAAGATTAAAAATAATACGCCTTTCAATTAAAGATGAGGTATCAGATCGATTAACTTCTTCATGGGAACAGATTTTGGTAAAATAAGATTATAAAATTAATCCATGAAAAAGCCGACTTTTATCCCATTTTGGGAAATTAATATTTTCGTTTTACAACAATCCATATAACAACAGGCGCACCAATCAAAGAAGTCACCGCATTGATTGGTAAATTTTGGTCAGAACCAGGCAATTGAGCAATCAAATCGCAAAATAGCATAATAACTATTCCAAATAAAATCGTCGCTGGCAATAAAATTTGATGGTTTTGGGTTTGAAAAAGCATTCGCGCCAAATGAGGTGTAGCAATACCAATAAAGGCAATTGGGCCACAAAAAGCCGTCACACTACCAGCTAAAAGTGCAGTAATCCCAATGATAAAAAAGCGAATAGGCATAATTTGTAAGCCCATGCTTTTGGCATATTCTTCGCCAATTAAGAGCGCATTCAATGGTTTTGTTATAAAAAACGAACCAAATAAACCTAAACCAACAATTAAAAACAAGACATAAAATTCGTCCCAAGTAATTCTATTTAAACTACCAAAAGACCAAAGCACAAACATTTTTAATTGCTGCAAACCACTAAAATATTCTAAGATCGTAACAATCGCACTTGTTGCACTACCTAACATCAAACCCACAATCAAAAGCGTCACAATATCTCGAACTCGCCAAGCAATCAGCATCATTAGTAACAGAACTAAACCAGAACCCAATGCTGCGACAATAACCATCGCCCATTGTCCAAAACCAGACATTAAGCTCAATCCGCCGCTCATCAAAAGTATAGCAACACCCAAACTAGCACCCGAACTAATCCCCAAAACATAAGGACCAGCAATTGGATTTCTAAACAGCGTTTGCATTAAAAGCCCGCTGACTGCAAGCGCACCACCTACCAAAATTGCTGATAAAACCCGAGGCATTCGAAAATCCCAGATAATCGTCTGCCAAGCTAATTTGGTAGGTTCGTTGCCACTCAGAATAACAATAACCTCATCTAAAGGTATCCAAACTGATCCTATTGCAATATCGGCTAGAAGCAAAATTATTGTAAGCAAAGCAAGAATAAATAGGTAAATTCGATTTTTCAAAGGAACGATTTTAGTGTTTGTACAAAAAAACAAACAAAAAAGATATTATACTTAACTTATGTATATTATTTTTTTATTTGATTGTACTATTTTTGAAAAATCTATTTGATAAATAACCAAAATAATTAAAACTATGGAAAAATCACTGTTCGGCATTCCTAATTCGGATGTTTATATTGTCTCATTTATTTTAGTATTTTTTGTTGTTCTTGAAGTTGTTAATGGTTATCTCGACCGCTCCAATAAAAAGAGAAGTGATTGGATTCAAGAATTTGGAGGATATTTAGCATTAGGTTTAACGATCAAGCCTGCGATTATTTTTACTGCAATGTATCTTGGAATGACTTTTTTCCCTTCGTATAAATATGCAATTAGTGAAATGAATTTCCTGTTCGGATTGTTAGGATATTTATTAATAGATGATTTATTACAATATTGGTATCATCGCTCTGCACATGAATATCAATTTCTTTGGAAATTGCACCGACCACATCATCAAGCGGAAGAAATGGGCTTTTTTATTTCCTACCGAAATGCTTGGTTATATTATGTCTTGATGCCTAATATTTGGTGGGTTGGTATTATAGTTTTTCTTGGTGGCGCAAAAGCTGTTGCCTTGGGTTTAATCTTAAAACAACTTGTTATTATTGGTTCTCATAGCACAATCCATTGGGATAAATTTTTATACGAAAGAAAAGGTTTAACGCCCATTCTTAAAGTGTTAGAACGTATTTTTATCACACCTGCTTTTCATCATGCGCATCACGGCAAAAGTAAAGTTGATGGTGTTGGAAATCCAAATGGTAATTTTGGAAATATGTTTTCTATTTGGGATCAATTATTCGGTACAGCTCAATTTAAGCACGCTTTACCACAAGAATATGGGTTACCAAATGATCCAAAAGAACATTGGACAGCGGCTTATTTTTACCCTTTTGTAACATCTAAAAATAAGGAAAGTGAAATTTCAAGAGGATATAAAAAAGAGAAAACCGCTACAATTGAACCAATTGATGTGAAATTAGAAAAGGGCAAAAAATACCTTTGGTGTCAATGTGGATTGAGTAAAACGCAACCATTTTGCGATGGTTCTCATCATGGTACAAAAAAGCAACCGCTTGTATTTGAAGCGAAAAGAACAGGAGAAGCTAGGATTTGTAATTGTAAAATAACGAAAACAGGGCCATTCTGTGATAATTCACACGTTCAATTAAAAGAAATTTAAAAGAGAAAATTACTTTGCAGGAGTTGAAAAATAGCAGCTAGATTATTAAATAGTCTAGCTGCTATTTGTTACAGTGTATTTACCTTTTAGTAATAAAAAATGGGTTCATTGACAATTTTTGCCTTTTAGTCTAATGTAGGCTTGCCCTATTCTGTTCTAACTCCTTGAAAAACAACAGGACAAACCATCGCTGGATTAAAAAGATATTCATTCTGATAAAAATTATCAATGAACCAAAAAATATTACTATTCAGCGTTTTGTTATTTTGCTTACACAAAATAGTAGAATGGGAACACAGATGATATTAATTGAGTGCAATTCCGTTTTTCGTATTAATTATTTAAAAAGATAGAACAGAATTGTCCCTATTTGATTGCTTCGCAATTCGCATCTATTATCATTAATCATCTATATCGTTTTCTCTTCCCAATTATCCAAAAGAATATTGATCATTGTGAGCATTACTTTCTACTCTTTTTTTTGTAAAAACACTAACCAAGCTTCAAAGATCAATTTCATATCAATTAAAGGATAATCCATTTCAAAACTTACACCTACATCAGAGATAACACTAAATGTCATATCTTCATTTATAAGTCCATAATATAATTGGTTCTTTATGATTTTATGTGATGATTAATAATATCTTTTTTATTCTAAGCTTTTAACCTCCCCTAACCCCTCCAAAGGAGGGGAATCTAGCCAGTTGCTCCCCTCCTTTGGAGGGGCTGGGGGAGGTTAAAAACTTAGAGAATTAATCTTTTTAAAATCGACCACATAAAATCATAAAGAACCATATAATTCATGTATGCCTGCAATCATCCAAATATCAGGTTCTTCTAGTTGATTATAATGCCCTCCTAAAGTTAAATTAATATCATTTAATAAACCACGAACTATCGAAGTATTTTCAAAACCTCCGATTACAATGCATAAATTTCGATGCTTCCTGAAATCAGTTCTAACGCTTTTCCCACCGCCCTTATTTTTATAAAATTGAATATTATATTTATCTAAAATTGACTGCTTCATTTTAGTAGCTTTATTTTAAAATTAAGGCGATTTACTTCTTATAAGTAGTACGACAAATTTAAACTAAAAAAAGGTGAATAACTCGAAAGTCATTCACCTTTTCTTCAAATAATTAAAGCCTGTTTTATTTACACTTCAATTCTGTATTGATTTTGTATTCAGCATTTTTCTTATAAGGACCAAAAGCTGCTTTTCTGTAATTACTACAAGCTTTTCCTTTATTTCCTTTTTTGTTATAAGCATTAGCTAATTGAAAATAAACACCAGCCAATTTCTTACTTTCTGTTGCTGCATCTTTGTAAGTAGGTTTGTATTTGTCCAAAGCCATATTCAAATACTTGATAGCACTATCATACTGTTTGTTCTTATTTAATTTTTTACCTTCTGACTTCAATGTACTAAATGCTACTTTCTTACCTTTTGCAGACATTTTTTCATTAGCAATTACTTTGTCAAATTCTGCTAAAGCACCTTCAACATCACCCTTTCCTTTTAAAGCTAAACCTTTTGAATAATTTGCTTTAATATAATCAGGATTTAATTCCAAAGATTTATCAAAACCAGCGATAGCCGTTGAATAATCTTTTGCTTTTAAGGCTTGATATCCTTTGGCAAAATGCATCTTAGGCAATGTTTTGTTACATGCTTTTAAGATCGACTTATTTTCATACTTATTAGATACTTCGATAGCTGTACCAAAAGCACTAATCGCAGCATCATACTGCTTCTGCTTGCCTAATTTTGCAGCAATCGAATAATATAATTTAGGTAATTTTTTCGTCGCTTTTTTTACAATTTGAACACCATTTGAATCTAACTTCTCAGCGATACAAATTGCTTTTTCTAAACTGTCAATAGCTGCTTGTGGATTTGTCTTTTGTAAGCTTGTTGCTGCGTTATAAGCACTTAGTGCATCTTTTCTTGTCCCTTCGCATAGAATAGAAAAATTGTAGAACAATACAGTCATACATAGTAGAGACATCGAGATCAATTGCTTAACTTTCATACGGTTTTTAGTTTTTTCAATGTTTAACAAAAAAATATATTAATAAATTTAGTTTCAATTCCTAATTTTGACGGCAAAAGTAATAAAAAGTCATTACTCTAAGCGTATTCTTATTTCGTATTTTATCATTTGAATGTAGAAAAAGTACTTTTTTTGTAGAAATAACCAAATCAATATTGGTTTTATTGTCCTTTCAACTAACTTTTTCGTTATTACAAATTTAACGGAAAAAAAACGGCTTATCCAAAGCCTATTCAATGAATGCGGTATTTTTAGGGATGAAAAGAGCCGTTGAATGATTTAATGTGAAAATTAAGCTTAATTGTGACAGGTATAAATAGGCTTTAATGCACAAAAAGGCTATTTCTATCCTTAAATATCAAGTTTATATAGCATAAGGACACACAAGAAATTATGCAATTCCTGTGTGTCCTTTCTAATTAAAAATATATTTAAATTTTATTAAGAATGTTAAAAATAATCCATTAATAAAATCAAAATACACTAAAACATCTTATTCAGTAACTCAATCAAATCTGATTGCCTCTCTTTAGAAACTGCGATTACTGCATCGTTATCCATTAAAATATGTGTTCCATCTTTCTTGACTAGCTGTTTAATATATTTTAGGTTAATTAAAAAAGAGCGATGTGTTCTGTAAAAACTATTATTGTCTTCTAATAATCCTGTAAAATGTTTCAACGGTTTACTTATCAATAATTTATTGTGATTTAAAGTGTGAACGTATGTGTACATTCCTTTTGCTTGTAGGAAGATAATTTCAGATACTTTGACATAAAGAATACCATCCGAAACAGGTAAACCTATTTTCCCAAATTGAAAATTAGTAATCGTTTCTTTTAATTCTTTTAGCTGTTCATTAATCTGTTGATGATTATTAATTTTCAGGACTTTTTGAACAGCATTATTTACTTTTTTAGGACGCATTGGCTTTAACAAATAGTCAATAGCGTTTAATTCAAAGGCTTTTATCGCATATTCATTATAAGCTGTAGTAAATATAATTTGAAAATTGACCGTATCTTTATCAAAGAAATCCATAATTTGTGTTCCCAAATAACCAGGCATTTCTATATCTAAAAATACAATTTGCGGGTGTTCTCTATGTATTGTTTTAACGCCAGAAGGCAAATCTTCCGCTTCAACAATCGTAGTTATTTCTGGGCAATACTCGTTAATAATTGTCCGTAATAGATTACGAGATTTACTTTCGTCATCAATGATTAAAGCTTTCATATTCATTTCTTAATAGTTGTTCAGATATACAGTAAATTTAGTAATTTAAATTATAGACTTATAAAAAACGCTTGCATAAGTATGCAAGCGCTGAATTACTAAACCTGTCTTCGGAGTTATATATCACTGATTTTTATTAATTTTTAAATAATGTATTGTGGACAATTTATATTTATTTAGGGATATTAGAACAGTTCATTTGGTCGTTTAAATACATCAAATAAACGTATTTTCCACCATAATTACCGCCTCCCTCATAATCTCTAAACATAATACCAGGCACTCTAAAACAAACGCCATTTGCATCTGTTACAGCAGCATCAAATTCAATGAATTTCTTCAATGGAACTCCTGTCAATTCGTGTTTTCTAATACCCCAAGAAGACATTTTAACATGTATAATATTGACTCTAGCTCCTGGTTTTGTTTCTCTAATTGAAGTCGTTATTAATCTGTTAAAATCCTGTGGAGTTGCCATTTTTCGTGGACGCAACATTCGATCATCAATAATTTTTTGTTTTCTTTCTACCTCATATTGTGCATAACCGCCATTATCACGATAATCTTTCAATCTTGCCAATTCCGCCACACATTTGCTGTTTAATTTTTTCCAATTTGCAATGTTAGCAGCAGAAGCAGTTGCATGATTTTTTAGAAATCCTACATCTCTAACCAATCTTTCTATTTTGTAAATAGCATTCTTCGGATCTCCTTTCCAACCTGTTCCAATCTTAGTGAAAACTTCATTTATTTCCTTTTCTACGGCTGGCAAGACGGTTGAAGCCATTTTTTGGGTATAAAATTGCTCTGATTCTGGAATGTCAGCACTTGTTTCATTTCCACCAAGACTAATAAATTCATTTTTCATAGCTGTAAATTCCTCATAAGTCATTGAAAGTTCTTTTGCCCAAGAACGAGGAATTTCAATTCTATTAAGGCGAAATGAATAATGATTGGTCAAATCACTACCTATTTTATTTTTCTTTGAATTATTTCCTGCAAGTGTTTCGTTCTTCTTCTTATATTTAGCATATCCTGCTTCCAATTCTTTTAGTCTAGGATAATCTGGAAAGGATTCCTTAATTTTTCCAATTTTATTTTCTAACCTTACCAGCTTTGAACGAGTACTTCCTGACATTAATTTTTTATCATCATAATTTTCCATATGTCCAAGTAAGCGATGCGCTTCTTTAATGTTAGGATCCTTGGAATTAGTAACACCAATACTAGATTGTTCAATTTTTAGTGGTTTATTATCCGTATTAGGTTTAGATTTTGGTACAACATTTCCTAACCCCATCAATTTATTATATCGCTCTTTAAGTGCAGTGTAATTTTGCTTCATGCTCGGCAAATCAGCATAATTTGGTGCTTTTTCATTTATTTTTTCAATTTTGGTTTCAATAGTACGAAGTTTTACAGCAACTCTTTTAGTGACTTTCGTAAAATCTTTATCACTATATTTTTGAAGAATATTTGTAAGCCGATTGACTTCTTTAATGTTTTTGCCCAATTGACT
>CAKZLL010000258.1 GCA_937125475.1 uncultured Saprospiraceae bacterium
CGAATAAAATACCGATGGATAGAAATTTGATATATTTCATTGGATAATTTTTTTTTGTTTTGGAAATATTTTTCTAAAAATTGAGCATAATAGGAAGTAACAAATGCGTCATTAATAAACCACCAATAAAAAATCCAATCACTGCAATAAGCGAAGGGAGTTGTAAATTAGCTAATCCACTAATCGCATGACCAGACGTACAACCGCCCGCCCAACGCGTTCCAAAACCAATAAAAAATCCACCAACAACCATGATCAATATTCCTTTTACAGAAAGTAATATTTCTAAGTTGAATAGTTCAGGTGGAAGATAACCGTTTCCAATAGTATCATTTTGCGGTGAGGCAATACCAATGCTTTCCAAATGAGTAATCGTTGCTTCCGATATTTGGATTGGTTCAGGACTTTGCAAGAAATGAGAAGCGATAAATCCGCCAATAATTGCTCCAAAAGTAAAAACAATATTCCAAATCTGATTTTTCCAATTAAAATTAAAAAAAGCTGTTTTCTTTCCAGCTCCTGCAATCGAACACATTGTTCGCAGCGTAGAAGAAACACCAAATTCTCGTCCTGTATAGAGCAGGAGAAACATAGTGAGGACGATCATCACGCCCGAAACAGACCAGTGCCAAGGCTGGCTGATAAATTCAATAATATTCATCTTTGTAGTAGTTTGTAGTATTTGTTTAAGTAAGTGTTTTTTTGATTTTTTTAAAAAAAAAGACCAAAGTAGTATGAATAAAAAATATTGATTTAGTTGATATGCCTGTTTGCAGACTGCAATTAATACACATTTCTTTAATAAAAAAAGGGCGATCTAATTAATTAATTATTAATTTTGATTGATCACCCTTAACCCTGTTATTTTCTCATTTTAACTGCTGCTTTCTCTTTTAAAAGAAAGTTTTTAATATTAGACTTGTATTGTACCGCAGCTATTAATTAAGCGTAGAAGGACAAACAAAATCCGTTTTCTTAACTTCCATTTCGCTAATTGCTTTCCAACCACCAGCTATATTTATGACTTGTTCAAAACCACGCGCTTTCAAAATCGAAGCAGCAATCATAGAGCGATAACCGCCTGCGCAATGGATGTGATAAGTTTTTGTTGGTGTAATTTGGTGCATATTGTTATTGATATAATCCAATGGAAAATTTACTGCGGCTGTTAAATGCTCAGAAGCAAACTCCGTTGATTTTCTTACATCCAACACGTTTGATATGACTTTGTTTTTTAATTCTGTTGCAAATGTCGCGGCACTGATAGAATCAATTTGATCGATTTCTTTGCCTGCTTTTTTCCATGCTGTTATTCCTCCTTTTAGAAATCCTATACTATTATCGTAGCCAACACGAGCCAACCGAGTAATTACTTCTTCTTCCATGCCTTCGTCTGCAACAATCAAAATCGGATGCTCAATATCTGGAATTAACGCACCAACCCAAGGTGCAAAACCTCCTTTGATACCAATAAAAATAGAATTAGGAATAAAGCCATCTTTGAAAACCGATTGATGACGCGTATCCAAAATCAAAGCACCTTCTACATCAGCTACTAATTCAAATTGTTCTGGTGTTAAGCCCTTTGAACCTTTTGTTAAGACTTCATCAAAACTATTAGCACCATCTTTATTTAAAGCCACATTTTTAGCAAAATAAATAGGCGGTGGTAATAAACCATCCGTTACTTCTTTTATAAATTCGGCTTTTGTCATGTCCGCTCGAAGGGCATAATTGGTTGCTTTTTGATTGCCTAAAGTATCCCAAGTTTCTTTACTCATTTTTTTGCCACAAGCCGATCCAGCACCATGAGCAGGATAAACTAACACCTCATTAGCCAAAGGCATAATCTTATTTCTAAGGCTATCAAATAAATATCCAGCCAAATCCTCTTGAGTTAATTCGCCCATTTTCTGAGCTAAATCTGGACGACCAACATCGCCAATAAAAAGCGTATCACCTGAGAAAATTGCGTGATCTTTCCCTATTTTATCTTTCAAAAGAAAAGTCGTGCTTTCCATTGTATGCCCTGGCGTGTGTAAAATTTGAAATTTCACTTCGCCTACTTCTAGTATTTCGCCATCTTTAGCCGAATGAATATCATAAGGTGTCGAAGCATTTGGTCCATAAACGATTGTCGCGCCTGTTTGACGAGCTAAATCCAAATGACCAGAAACAAAATCTGCATGAAAATGCGTTTCAAAAATATATTTTAATTTCACCCCTTTTTTAGTCAGTTTTTCTAAATAAGGCTTTGTTTCTCTCAATGGATCAATAATAACTGCTTCTCCTTTACTTTCTATATAATATGCTCCTTGTGCCAAACAGCCCGTGTATATTTG
>CAKZLL010000259.1 GCA_937125475.1 uncultured Saprospiraceae bacterium
CATGATAAATGATCAACTGATGTAATTGTTTGACTTCTACCTCTGCAAAATGTTTTGGAGGCATCATGTCTTTCAACTGAATCAAATCTTTGGTTAACTCTACAAATTCCCGCTGTTGTTCTGCTGTATACATAAGTATTGTTTACAATAAAAAACAGAATACCAGCCATCATTTGATGTTGCTAATATTCTGCTTCTAGTTTTTTTCATTTTTCTCTTAGTCTATAAAGACCGTTCTCTTATTGCTTGTCCAAAAATAGGCTTTTCTATTAAGTTTTCAAAATTTGCCCTACAAATAGGTCGGGCAAAGGCATGCTTTTACCCTATTTTCATTATTTAATCCTCGACGATTTGAACAGGGAAAGAAACCGCTCCGTCATTTTCATCTTTAACAATAGAAATATTATCAAAGCAATATTCAATCTCTAATTCATAACTTCCTGCAATATCATTACCTCTAGTAATTAGAGCAAATTCTCTAGTTTGGCAAGCACAAGCCGTTAAACAATTAAAATGAATAAAGCGATCTGGTACAATATGAATTTTATCCAAATCTTGAACATCAGGAACAAGCGTTAATTTGGTGATTTGTAGTCCATTAAATTGAACATCATCATAGTGATTACAAACCGTCAAATAGAAAACTTCCGTGTCATGCTCTTCAATTTGATCATTAGCACCATCTCCCCAATGAAAATGAAAATCTGGCTCTAAACTCACACTACCTTTAATCGCTGAGACCGTACAATTAGTACCAAAAGGCGCGTGACTACCACTACTCAATAAATGATGTTTTTCCTTAGCTCGATCAATCAATTCTTCATTAAGCGCCTCTGCGTCTTCATTACAACCCGCACAACCACAACCGCAATCATGATCACCTTCACAAGGATTTGGTAATAAATTTGGTAACCCCATGACACATCTAGTACCTCTAGGCAATGTAATATAACTCCATTCTAAATTTGCACCAGATACCCCTACCCCCGCAGTATTTGGGTCATGAATTACGCCTACCGCACTTTCATTTGGTTGAGCAATATATATTTTATTATATATATCTCTTTGCAATGCACCAAGAGCATAATTAGCACCATTGTTCTCATTGGTTCCGATGAGAACAGGAATTAATGTAGCTAAATCAATCTGGTAAAGATAACCTCTACCATCATTTCCATTTAGTACATTGTGAGATATAACTGTGATATATAACAATTGATTGTTAGGGGAAAACTCTACACCATAAATACATTTTGTATGCACCGTATTTTCCCCAAGCGAAGGATTTGTAAAACTAATCGGAACACTATCAATCGTTACAATCTCTTTGCTTGGCACATCGACGCTGCCTGCATTAATATCAAAACCTAAGATAACCACTTTACGTAATCTCCAATTAGCAAAAGCTATTTTTTCACTATTAGAACTAGCTTTCAAATAACCTAAATCATGAACATCCTCTTGAATATCTGTGTCGCTATGATGGATAATTCCTGCCGATGTAATAGAAAAAATACGAATCACTCCATTACCAGTACCTCTACCAGAGGTAGTATTTTGAACTAAAGTAATCAACCAAAAGTCATTACAATTCTCTTTTTGAATCGCTGTGACTTTTTCCGTTGGAGAAATATTAGTGACCGAAAAACGCCCCTGTAATAAAATACTTTGAGAAGCCCAAGTAGTAATATTAATTTGAGTTGCGGCAATATGATTATTACCACCAGATGAACCATCCGCTGTGATAATGTAATATTCATCAGTAGAACTAGGTACTGGAACAATGATAGAAGATTGTGTTGAGGAAGAATTACCTAATAAATTAGAGAGCTTCAACTGATTGTTTTGATCCCAAACTTCCATTCCATCAGTATAAAACAATAGATTTCCAGCAGCATCAGAAATAGAAGAACAGCCTTCACTAGTTCCAATTGCTCGATTATTATTAGGCGCGCTTGGAGGGTTTGTTGAAAAATCTAGCTCTGCACCATCTCCAAATACCCAATTTTGATTAACCATAATTATGAAATTTTCATTTTGTTTAAAGTTTTTTCTTATCGGTTTAAGTAGTCGTAGAAAAAAAATTAAGGTCAATGAAAAAACAATTTTTTTATCAATCATCTAGAGTACTAAAAATGGTCATCAATCAAAAACTCATCCAGAGAATTGTAATAAATTATAAAAGCCCATTATTGGTGATCAATAATGAGCTCTTACCTATTCAAATGAATTTTTGAATGTATTTTATTAGTACATAAAATAAAAAAGCCACAAAAACTTGATAATCAAGTAATTGCGACTTATGTTGGTGATCTCATCAGGATTCGAACCTGAGACCGTCTCATTAGAAGTGAGATGCTCTATCCAGCTGAGCTATGAGACCATTTTTTCAACAGTGATGCAAAAGTAATATCTTTTTACATAAGTGCTAAATTTTTCTTACTTTTTTTTAACGATAATGTGAATTTAAAAGTTCCTTTTTTAAAAAAATATTTTTTTATGACAAAAAGATATTCAATATTTTTACATTTTAACTTTATTTCATTAATTTGCGAACACATTTAAAGAATTTAAAAATCTAAAAATAATGAGTGAACGCGTTTCTAATGTAAAAATGGAAGAAAGCTGGAAAGCCATTCTTATAGATGAGTTCGAAAAACCTTACTTTGCGAATATAAAAGCATTCTTGGTTAAGGAAAAGCAAGCACAAAAAACGATTTACCCGCCAGGTTCGCTTATTTTTAATGCATTTAATACCACTCCAATAGATAAAGTCAAAGTTGTAATTCTTGGGCAAGATCCTTATCATGGACCTGGGCAAGCAATGGGCTTATCTTTTTCCGTTCCTCAAGATATTCGTATTCCTGCTTCGCTTAGGCGAATTTATAAAGAATTAGTAACCGATATCACTGGGTTTGAAATGCCAACTCATGGCGATCTCACGAAATGGGCAGAGCAAGGCGTATTTTTACTCAATGCAGGATTAACGGTTGAGCACAAAAAAGCAAATTCTCATAAAAAAGCAGGCTGGCACACTTTCACTGATGCTGTTATTAAAAAATTATCTGATGAAAAAACAGGGATTGTCTTTTTGCTTTGGGGTAATTTTGCTCGAAAGAAAAAGGAATTAATTGATAGCACTAAACATTTCGTACTTGAAGCTCCACATCCTTCTCCTTTGGCTCGTGGTTTTCTAGGATGCGCTCATTTCTCAAAGTGTAATGAAATTTTGGAAAAGGCAGGAAAAACGCCTATTAATTGGCAAGTATAAAACCTAATTTTTATACCTCATTTTAAAAAAGAACAGATTAGCATTAAAATTAATGCTAATCTGTTCTTTTTTGTAACTACAATTATCAATTTTTTTACAAAGAGGCAATAAAAAAGGGTGTTTCTAAGAAACACCCTGCATAACCCCAAAAAACAAAATGAAAACAAGACCTAAATTCTTTATATGCTATATATATTTAATAGATATTTTTCTTTTAAAAGCTGGTGCTACTAAATGTAGCACCCTGCATAACCCCAAAAAACAAAATGAAAACAAGACCTAAATTCTTTATATGCTATATATATTTAATAGATATTTTTCTTTTTTGTTGTATCTAATATAAATTTGACGATTCAATTAATTAAAGTCACAGTTTTAGTAGATACAAACTGTCAATGTCACTCTTTCTATACAAATTTAATGCTTTTATAGTGTTATAAAAAAATAAATTTGTATTTTTTATATGTTTTCTTCTATTACACTTTCTAATATTCAATAATTATTCCAAAATCGTTATCATTTTAGGGTAAAACTATAAAGTTATTTTTACATCACCTAATTTCTTTTGTGTCACAGACTTTTTTTTAAAAAAACAACTTGCTTGAAATATAAAAGTCAAGCTTTTTTAGAAAAAAGCGTGACATCATAAAAAATGAATTTAAAATATAAAACTAAATATAATGAAAAATTATGATAAAAAAACTAAAAAATTGACTACATTTCAAATAAAATTGCCTAAATATGCCGCTAAAAAAATAAAAATCAAACTAATTTGTGACATAAAAAACAGTATTTATTTTCAAGGAAATAAGCGCTGGAAGCTAAAACATAACTTAATTGAAGCAAAAAAACAACAATATAACACTCTCTTGACATTTGGAGGTGCTTTTTCGAATCATATTGCCGCAGTAGCTACGGCAGGACAATTATTCAACTTTAACACTATTGGTATCATTCGAGGGGAAATTCCTTCTAAATTAAATCCTACGCTGGCTTATGCGAAGAGTCAAGGCATGGAATTAATTCCCATTTCGAGAGAAGAATATAGAAAAAAGCAAGAATTAGATTTTATAAAAAAAATAAAAACTCAATTCAAACAACCTTATATTTTGCCAGAAGGAGGTACGAATACACTCGCTTTACAGGGCTGTGCTGAGATTATAGACACGATTGATTTTCCTTATAATTATATTTGTGCGCCTTGTGGCACAGGAGGAACGCTTGCTGGGCTCATTCTTGGCACAAAAAATAACGGAAAGGTTTTAGGTTTTCCTGCATTAAAAGGAGGGAATTTTTTACGAAAAGACATTCAAAATTTACTTGGTGAAGCAAACAGTATTGCTTCTAATTGGGATTTGATAACGGATTATCATTTTGGAGGTTATGCTAAATTTAAACCCAATCTAATTGATTTTATTAATCAATTTAAAGCCACTTATCAAATACAACTTGATCCGATTTATACTGGAAAAATGTTATTTGGTATTTTTGATTTAATCGAAAAAGATTATTTCCCAAAAGGTAGTACAATTGTAGCGATACACACAGGCGGTTTGCAAGGGATTCAAGGTTTTAATAATCGGTTTGGGAATATTTTAGAGACAAGGAAATAAATCCCCAAGATTCCGCGCTTCTCTACATTAAAAAAACGGAATAGCTTTTCACTGCTATTCCGTTTTTAGGGACAAGGAAATAAATAATCTACTTGGGTAAATTATTTCTTGTGCGCTCCCTTATTCAAAGAATAATATAATTTTATACCGTCATAATATCTGCATCTTTCTGTTTGAAAGCAGCTTCTCCTTTAGTATAAAACTTTTTAGATAAATTATCCACTGTATCTTCTGCTTTTTTGCCAGCATCTTCTGGATAACCATCTTTTACAGCATCTTTTATTCCTGAGATACTTTCTCTTCTAGCATTTCTAATGCTAATTTTAGCATCTTCCAAGTAAGTTTTACATTGCTTAACTAAATCAACACGTCTTTCTTCCGTTAAAGGAGGTACGTTAAGACGGATCGTTTCTCCATCATTTTGTGGCGTAAATCCCATATTTGCAGAAAAAATAGCTTTCTCGATCGCAGGTACAACACTTTTTTCCCAAGGCTTCACAAGGATTGTTCTTGCATCAGGAACAGAAACATTTGCTACTTGCTTGAGTGGTGTTGGCGAGCCATAATAAGAGACCATTAAATTGTCAAATACACTCGGAGAGGCTTTTCCAGTACGAACTTTTGACAACTCACGCTGTAAACGACTAATCGCTTCATCCATTGATTCTTGTGCTGCCTCTATATACAAATCTATATCTTCTTGCATAGCAATTTTATTTTAAGGAAATTTTATTTTTATATTACAACTTGTCAGTTTAGAGGGTAGAAATTGGGAGAGATACCCCAATTTGTGTTACTCCTCAGGTCATTCGAGTTAACACAAATATAGGAATTTGAATGAAAGGATTAAAATTTTAGCTTAATTTGATCCTTTTTTAATTCTAGTAAATGGCAAAAAAACAGCGTATCATTTCAAGATACGCTGTTTTTTAGGAATAAGGAGGTCAATCAATCCTATTTCACCAATGTACCGATAGCTTCTCCTTTGATAATTTTCATCAAATTAGCAGGATCATTAACATTAAAAACAATGATTGGCAAGCCATTTTCTTGACAAAGTGTAAAGGCAGTCATATCCATAATTTTTAGCCCTTTACTAATTACTTCCTCAAATGAAATAGTGTCGTATTTGGTTGCAGTAGGATCTTTTTCTGGATCTGCTGTATAAATACCATCAACTCTAGTTCCTTTTAAAATAACTTCCGCTCCAATTTCATTAGCTCTTAATGCAGCCGCCGAATCAGTTGTAAAGAAAGGATTCCCTGTTCCTCCACTAAAAATTAGTACACGCTTTTTTTCTAAATGGCGAATAGCTCTTCTTCGGATATATGGTTCAGCTATTTTATTAATTTCAATGGCAGAAATCAATCGAGTATAAACGCCCTCCGTTTCTAGTGCGCTTTGCAATGCCATACCATTAATAACCGTTGCTAGCATGCCCATATAATCTCCTTGAACCCGCTCAATTCCCGAATGATGTGCATTTAATCCTCGAAAAATATTACCTCCACCGATAACCACGGCAACCTCGATATCAGCATCTACCAATTCTTTAATATTTTTCGCATAATGAACAAGCATTTTAGGTTCGATACCAAATTGTTGTTCTCCCATCAAAGATTCACCACTCAATTTGAGTAAAACTCTTTTGTATTTTACAGACATAATTACTTTGAATATGACCAACTTTTAAAGTTGAATAGTTGGTTGAGTTTTCATTTAACATTTTCAAGGCACAAAGCTAAGGAAAAATTAAGGATATGCAGCTATAACTGTTCTCTGAAAATTATTATGGAAACGGATAATATTATTACTTTCGTTTTGAGAAGGCAGGGGGCAGAGACGAAGAGTCAGGTAAATTGACTATTAACAATCCCTTTTTTCCCTGACACCTGACACCTCGCTCCTGACACCTCACAAGGCAAAATCATGATTTCATTTATCATTTTCTACTCTTTTACATCTTTTAATCTCAACTGTATTCTCTTCCTGCCTCTCCAAGTATTTTCTTCAATGACATAGCAAACATCAAAAGTTTGATTATTAACTATTTCAAAATGCTCATTCATATTAAATCCAATACCAGTAAAACGTTTTTTGCCTTGTGTCGCATCGAGGCGCAAATGTTTTTCCTTTAAAACTTTAGAATGTCCTTGATCCACCACTCGGTAAGACGCAAAAATTGGTCTTCGGTTACTTGGTCCAAATGGCGCAAATTGTTTTAATATTCTTAAAAATTTAGGTGTGATGTCCGAAAAGTGCAATTCCGCATCTATATATTGTATAGGAACTAAATCTTTTTTATTAATGGTTTGACTGACACTCGTTTCAAATTCCGTTTTGAATTGATCTAAATCTTTCGGATTCAACGTTAAACCTGCAGCATATTGATGTCCACCAAAATTAACTAACAACTCCTCGGATTGCTGGATCGCTTGATGTACATTAAACCCTTTTATTGACCGAGCCGAGCCGACAATCAAACCATTCGACTCAGTAAAGACAATAGAAGGACGATGAAATTCATCAACTAATTTAGCCGCAACAATTCCAATTACGCCTTTGTGCCAATCCTTATCATAGACCACAATTGATTTCTTAGTATTCCAATCATTTGGACGTGTCACTTGCTCTTTGGCAGCAATTGTGATTTCTCCTTCAAAAACACGACGCTTATCATTTTTATTTTTAAGCTCTTTGGCTAAATGCCCACCTACTTTTTTATCGGTTGCTAATAATAGTTGAACCGCCAATTTTGCATCAGACATTCGCCCAGCGGCATTAATAGATGGCCCAATTCCAAAAACAATATCACTAATCGAAAAAGGATATTCTCGCCCCAATTCCCGAACTAATGCCCGTAAACCTGAACGTGGTTGTTGATTCAGTTTTTTTAAACCAAAATGAGCCAAAATTCGATTTTCACCAATAATCGGCACAATATCACACGCAATACTAATCGCTAATAAATCTAATCCCTTATTTAATGGTGTAGTCGGTAAATTGTGATGCTTCAAATATGCCTGCATCAATTTGAATGCGACACCACAACCACTCAATTCTTTAAAAGGATAATTGCAATCGGGACGTTTTGGATCTAGCACCGCGATTGCCGCAGGAATATCTACTTTAGGCAAGTGATGATCACAAATAATAAAATCAATACCCAATGTTTTGGCATGTTCGACTTGTTTGATAGCATTAATACCACAATCAATTGATATAATTAAGGTAATACCATTTTGTTTGGCATAATCCACACCTTCCATCGAAACGCCATACCCTTCCTTATAGCGATCTGGAATGTAATACTCTAAATGAGGATGAAACTCCTTCAAAAACTCATACATCATCGCAACAGAGGTCGTTCCATCTACATCATAATCGCCATAAATCAATATCTTCTCATCAAATTCAATTGCTCGATTCAAACGAATAACTGCCTTTTCCATGTCCTTCATTAAAAAAGGATCATGTAATTGTGAAATATCAGGTCGAAAAAACTGTTTGGCTTCCTCAAAAGTCTTAATACCTCTTTGCACCAATAATTTACAAAAAAAGGGATCCAATTTTAAAACCTCCTCTAAATGAGCAACAATTGCTGAATCAGCTTCATTTATTTTCCATTCTTTGGCTTGATGATGCATAGGTGCGTGTGTTTTTATTTGTTTTGAATAAATATAATATAGGACAAAAGCATGCCTTTACCCTACATAAAACAAAAATAGAGATGCTATTCCTAACATCTCTACTTTTTTGATAATTATATTAATTAATATGACTTTTAATTAATACCTGCTTCGTTTGTACAATCATTTCCTCCATCTAAATCATCTAATTTCACAATTTCGGTAATAATTAACATTTTGTCATAGTTATCAGCAAAACCCTCATCTGGTGCTTTTTCCAAGAAGCCCTTGACTTCTGCATAAATATCTTGATATTGTTTAGTTGCAATATTTTCATATTGATTAGCCAATTCTTCCATATCGTCTGACACCACAAACCATGTTTCATTTGATGCACAATCCACAAAATAATTTGCCTCATGTGAAACAGATAATGCGCCTCGATAATTCACATCTGGTAATTTAGTAGCTCCATGTACATTAGTTGAAGCAGTTCCTAATTTCTCAGAAGATTTTTCTTGTGTATTATTACAGCTTATCAAAAAGCCAATGACAACCGCAATTGCTAATATTTTTTTCATGATATAAAGTTTAGACAAAGAAAATAGGGCAATAAACTGCCGTTCCTTTCTTTTACGGATGAATGTAGTTTAAGTTTTCGTTTAAATGTCTCTGCAAATTATAATTTTTTATATAAATATCATATTAATAAGTTCTTTTTAAAAAAATTTACATTTTTTTAAAAAAAATAGTATTTCTTTTTAAAATCTCATTTTTCCACCAAAAATAATGTCACGCAAAATATAGGAACAATAATTTTTGTACTATTTTCATAAAAAGTAAGCAAAAAACAAGTACTAATATCACTTTTTTCGCAAAAAAAGACTAAAAAGATAATATAAAGACTATTTAATTTTTAAAATAACTTTTTTCACCCAAAATGCGAAAATAATGCCTGTCACAAATCTAAATTATTTTTTAGCTTAAAAATAGATAAAAACAAGTTTTTTTAGCAAAAATTAACACCAAAAAAGCTCAAAATTTTTTTTTTGGCATTGTTTAGGCATTAATAGAAGTAAAATCACTAAAACTATTTATCATGAAACATTTAACTATCATTATTGCATTTATCGCTTTTTCTACTGTTGCTAACGCACAATTATTAGGAACATTCACTACTCAAGCAGAAGGTGGCATTAAAGGAACAGGCGCAACTTTTACTCCTACTATTGAATTGTATCTTCCTGCATCTGACAAACAAACTAACACTTTAATTTTTGATCAATTATCAATCGGTGCTGGTGAAGAGGTGAGTTTTACACTTACTAATAATTCAGATGACAGCGAATTTGAAAACTTTGTAACTGCAATTACAACATCTTCTGAATACTTATTAAAAGTAGGACATGTAATAAATGGTATTAAAAGTAACTCAGCAAGTAGCATTGAAAGCTGGTTTGGTGAAGACGCTGATTTTGTAGCAGAAGAAATCAGTTCTATTACAATCACTTTCAAAAATGTAACTTTTGAAAACGATACAGAAAACAACTGGACAGACTTTAGCTACGAAATGTCATTAAGCATCAATAGCAATGATAATACAGTTTCTGGTCTTGGCGAAAAATAAAAAGCTTTGTATAGTTAAATGAATTTAATTTTGTGATAAATATTTTTGGGGTTTAGTAATCATAATGTGAGTCTCGGTGGTCCATTTCTATGGAACCACCGTTTTTTTTTGTTTTTTTTACCAAAAATGAAAATAATTTATGTAATTATTCATATTAATAATTACATAAAAACCTATCAATCAGCAAGTTAAAAATCAAACATTCTTTCATATTCTTATTTTTACTAATAAGAATGTAAAGAGACTGTCAGAAAATGGTTTAGTGACTTGCGTAGTGTTACTAAAAGTCTTATCTTTGCAGTAATATTTTTGGGGTTTAGTAATCATAATGTGAGTCTCGGTGGTCCATTTCTATGGAACCACCGTTTTTTTTCTAGAATACCTTTCTACAAATCTAATCTATCAACTAATCTAATCTACCTTAATTAAACCAAACTCAAAATAATTAGATTAATTACTACAACTAAGAATACTATTCCATTAAGAATACCTATTTTTACTATTCAAGATTCAGCCAATCTTTTAAAATACAACAATACTTCTAACAGATGAATTTGACCATAGCTCAACAGGCGTTAAAAGATTATTTTGGTTATTCGGCTTTTCGCCCTACGCAAGAGAAAGTGATACAAGCTATTTATGATAAAAAAGATACATTAGTGATTATGCCAACTGGAGGTGGTAAATCCATGTGTTTTCAAATACCTGCTGTGACGATGTCTGGGGTTTGTATTGTCATTTCGCCTTTGATCGCATTAATGAAAGATCAAGTTGAAGGATTGAGATTGAATGGTATTGCTGCTACTTTTTTGAATAGCACACAAAATTATCAGGCACAAAGTGTTATCGAGGCTGATTTATTGGCTGGAAAAATTAAATTGCTTTATATTTCTCCTGAAAAAGCTGTTTCTTCTTCCTTTATTCCATTGCTCAATCAATTGAATGTCAATCTTATTGCTATTGATGAAGCGCATTGTATTTCTTCTTGGGGACATGATTTTCGACCAGAATATACCAAATTGGCTTTTCTTAAAAGGCAATTCTCTCATATTCCTTGTGTCGCATTAACTGCAACTGCCGATAAAATTACTCGTCGAGATATTGTTAAACAATTAGGTTTTGAAGATCCTACCATTTTTATAGATTCTTTTGATCGCCCGAATTTGAGCTTATCTGTTTTGCCTGCTAGAAAACGTCTTGATAGTATTATTAATTTTATCAAACGAAGACCCAGCGAATCGGGTATTGTCTATTGTATGAGTAGAAAAAGTACGGAAAGCGTTGCTGAAAAACTCAGAGCTAAAAATATTAAAGCTGAAGCTTATCACGCTGGATTTTCCGCTGAAAAGCGGTCTCGTATTCAAGAGGATTTCATTAATGATAAAATTCCGATTATTTGTGCAACTGTTGCTTTCGGAATGGGAATTGACAAATCAAATATCCGTTGGGTAATGCATTATAATCTGCCCAAAAACATCGAAAGTTATTATCAAGAGATCGGGCGAGCAGGACGAGATGGTATAAAAAGTGATACAATATTATTTTATACCTATCAAGATGCTGTTTTTTGGCGACAAATGATTGAAGATAGCGAATACAAACAGGTCAAACTAGCGAAACTGGAGCGCATGAAGGAGTTTGCGGAAGCTTTGATTTGTAGAAGAAAAGTTTTATTGAGCTATTTTGGAGAACATTTGAAGGAGAATTGTGGCAATTGTGATGTGTGTTTAGATCCACCAAAGGAATTTGATGGAACAGTGATTGCTCAAAAAGCCCTTTCTGCTATTAGTCGCTTGGCGCGAATGAATAAAGTAGTAGGTACTAATTTATTAGTTGATATTTTACGTGGTTCAAAAAAGCAAGATATTACTCGTTATGGTTATGATAAAATCAAAACCTATGGCGCTGGTGGTAATCATTCTCAATCTGAATGGCTTTATTTTATTCAACAATTAGTGAATTTAGGGTTAATTGAAATTGTTTATGATGAAAATAATATATTAAGAGCAACCGAAGCAAGCCGACCTATTCTCTTTGAAAAACAACCTGTGAAGCTAGTTAAACGCGATTCTAATCAAACGA
>CAKZLL010000260.1 GCA_937125475.1 uncultured Saprospiraceae bacterium
ATATCTCCGTTTTTCGCCTCGTCTAAACTCAAAATAAATAATTTTATTTATACGTCATCCTCAATTGAAATGCGTATAAGATTAAGTTAACTAATAAGATTTGAAAATTTTTATTAAAAATATTAAAAAAAAATATTTGACTGCATTTTTTTTGCAGTAATGATTAGTATCATTGCAATAACAACGTTGTTATTTTTTATGAAAGGGCGATACTGAAAACCCTGCTGAAAAGCTTTAATAGAGTAAGTACTTATAACTAAAAACTTAATAACATGAAATCAATTAAAGATTTTCAAAAAGTAGCAATTTCGAATGAGAATAAGATTTATGGTGGGTCAGAAAAGACTAGACAACTTGATAACAAAAGAGATAAAATTCGTGATAATGGAACAATAAAAACGAATATCGACTGGAATCCATTTAATAATGATTGTCATGGTTGTGGTGGAACTCTATAATTGAGGATACAAAATTATAAAAAGAATTATCCTGAAAGATAGGTGAGTGTTTTATGAAAAAATATTTAGCTATTTTTTAGAAAAAGCATTGTTATTCTCTTGTAAAATAGGGAGTAACAATGTTTTATCTATGAATTAATTTCAAAATGAATATTTTTAATAAATATATTTTGAATTAGTAGTAACCTTTTTTAGTAAAATGACCCTTTATAGTAGAAAACATAATTATAAATAAGCTTATAACCTAATTAAACACAATTGAATTTCATACCCAATGGAATCATTTTATAATTAACAAAAAACAAATAAGTCTCTTATTATTTTTTGCTCATTTCATCTGTGTTATAGCTTCTTATAATTGTAAATTATCTAATTGGATTTGTTCCTAAATGAAACTAATTAATATTTTATGAAACTCATTAGCACATTGAAAGTTATTGAACGCGTAGATAGACTCATTCACCGTAAGGCAACAGGAAAACCAACTGAACTAGCCCGACGGCTTAATCTCTCAGAGCGTTCTATCTACAATATTATAGAGACAAGGAAAACCATGGGAGCTCCTATTTATTATGATAGGAATAGGGGATCTTATTGTTATGAAGAAGATGTTCGTTTTAAATTTGGTTTTTATTGCCAGAAAAGCCAAATGAGAGAATTGTATGGAGGAGGAGCTCAAAGAATGAGGAAAACACATCATCTTACAAATGGTTTAATCGAATTACAATTCTTTTTTTCTACTGATAGTGCGCTGTAACCAAAGTAATTTGATGTTTTTAATTGTACCGCTGCTTTAGCGCGATGATCTAAAATAGACTAAAATCGCGGTGGAATTGATTAAATAACTTTTGTTACACTGTAATAGTACACTGTAACAAAAGTTTTATAATCAATTGCACCGTCACTTTAGTGCGGTGACTGATCAGGTTTAAATATCTCGACTTTAGTCGAACATATTGATAATGTGGCGGTTAAAACCGCGATCTTAGCCCATTTTAGTTCACCACGCTAAAGCAGCGGTGCAATTGAAAAGATTAATAAATTTATGTTACAGTATAATAGTCATTACTAGAATAAGTAGTACAACATAGTGATTTTTTATGAAAGGGAGAATGCTGAAAACCCTGCTGAAAGGCTTTAATAGAGTAAGTATTTATTACTAAAAATTAAAAACTAAAAACATGAAATCAATTAAAGATTTTCAAAAAGTAGCAATTTCGAATGAGAATAAAATTTATGGTGGAGCAGAAAAAACAAGACAACTTGATAACAAAAGAGACAAAATTCGTGATGACGGAACAGTAAAAACGAATATTGATTGGAATCCATTCAACAATGATTGTTACGGTTGCTAATAAATTAAGTGGGTTTTTGGCAAAATTGTCAAAGAATCCAATAATAACACATTTCAATTAAAGATGTTGTATATAAAGTTTTCTTTTGAATTTATACTTTGTTAAAAATACTCAACAGAATTAGACTATGCCTGCGTTTTTTATCTTGTCTACACTCAAAATAAATAATTTTATTTATCATCATCTTTAATTGAAATGCATATAAACTCCTTAATAAACACTTAGGGAGGAGACTGAATTAACTTATGACCTCTCTTCTCTATAAAACAATTAGCTCAATGGTTTTATTAGTATCTTCAGAGTCAGATCAATCTACCAGCAATGTGATTATGTATTTGTTGAGAGATAAAAAGAAATATTTTCGTTTAGGAGAAGCTCAATCAATTTATGGGCTTTCTGTTAATTTGCAAGATGAAACCGAAAATTCTATTGAAATAGAAGCAGGAGGTATGAAAATTGATCTGAAAGACATCACATCACTTTGGTTTAGAAAACGAGGAATTGATCTATTTGGGATGTTTGATGTAGATTATCAGACTAACAATAAGGAATTGAACATTCACTTGAAAAAAAATATAAAGCAATCCGAATTGAAAACAGTTCAGGAGTATATTTATTACAAGCTTAATAATAAGCCACATTTAGGAAACTATAAAATAGGAGATGCTAATAAATTAATTTCATTTGAAATTGCTAAGGAATGTGGTCTGCAAATACCATCAACTATCGTATCATCTGCCATGAAAAACCTACAAAATTTTGAAGCTAATCATACTCCTATAATGAGTAAAGCTATTCAGGATGTATTTGATCATGTCGATCAACCAACCAATACATATTACGGAAGTCTTAATAAATTAGTAAAAAATCTTCAGGATGAAAAAGATGAACGTATCTTTCCTAGTGCATTACAAGCTTACGTTGATAAACAAGTGGAATTAAGGATATTCTACCTAAAAGGGAAGTTCTATTCTATGGCTATCTTTTCTCAGTCTAACAAAAAAACAAAGATAGATTTTAGAAATTATGATGATGATAAACCTAATAGGTGTGTCCCATATAATTTGCCTAAATCAATAGAAGATAAATTACGTTTGTTTATGTCTCGAGTAGAACTTTTTACAGGGTCAATAGATATGATTTTAACAAATAATGATGAATACGTCTTTTTAGAGGTAAACCCTGTAGGTCAATACGGGATGGTTTCTGTACCATGTAATTACCATTTAGATGAACTCATTGCTAATGAATTAATATGAAAAACCAAGAAACTAAAAAAGCAAAAAAAAGACTAAAAGTACCGTTGCATTTGAGAAGCTTTAGGTTAACAACAATGAAGCAGCGTGCCATAAAAGTAAAATGCGATCTATTTCAAACATTAGAAATGAGTGTCGGATCTTCTCACAAACCTATTTCAAACTTTAGACAAGATGATAAATGAAAAATATCTATTATTATTTGAGGATTGCCGAATAGTAGAAGGGAGTAAAAATAATTTAATACTAGATTTGAATAGAGTAAATAATACTCATTATATCCCTGATTCACTTAATGATTTTATTGAAAAGTGTAAAGATACACCAATAGATCAAGTAAAACTGCAATATAAAACAGAAGAAATACCAATAGTTGAAGAGTATATAGAATTTATACTAGAAAACGAATATGGTCATTTGGCGAGTCCTACCTTGAAAAAACATCTTGGAGTGATTGATTTAGAATATCGATCACCTGAATTAATTGATAATGCTATTATCTGTATCCAAGAAGATCAATTAGAAGGAATAAAGTCTGCCGTAGATCAATTGAAAACAACGCTACTATGCCGCTATTTGGAAGTTAGGTGGAAAAAATGTAGCTTGGAAAAAATGCAAGAATTTCTGGGCTGGCTAGAGGGTAGTTTAATTAAGGCTGTAATTTTCCATATTGATTTTGACCAAGAAATATTGGATAATGAAATGAGTTTGTTAAAAGATTATCCAAGATTGAATGAACTTCATCTTTATGGAACGGATTTGATCTCCGAAAATGAAGATATTAAATGTTATTCGTATACAATAGATTATATAAAAGGATGTGGTTTAATAAATAAAGATTCAATGACAATCAACCAGTCATTCTATCTTGAAAGCCAAAAATATAATACTTGCCTTAATAAAAAAATTAGTATTGATTTTGATGGATATATCAAAAATTGTCCATCTATGAAAAAACAATACGGTCATATAAGCGAGATTACTTTAATAGATGTTATTCAACAGCCTGAGTTTCAATCTTTATGGAATATAGGTAAAGATAAAATCCATGTCTGCCAAGATTGTGAATTTCGTTTCAGTTGTACTGATTGTCGAGCTTTCCTAGAAAAACCAGAAGATATATATAGTAAACCACTCAAATGTGGTTATAACCCATATAATGGAGAATGGGCGAGTTGGAGTAAAAATCCTAATAAGCAAGTCGCAATTGCTTTCTATGAACTCTAACTATTAAGGTATGATCTTTCAGGAAAAAATAATAAAGGATGTTACTGAAAAAAAAATTCAGTAACATCCTTTATTATTGTAATAACAATATGGAATGGATACTATTCCATAAAAGGGGGACGCTGAAAAACCAATTAAGAATAGAGTAGGCATTTATAACTAAAAACGTGATAGTATGAAATCAATTAAGAATTTTGAAAAGTTGAGCATAACTGAGGTGAACAAAATATATGGCGGCGTAACTGAACGGACAGAACAAGGTGATGGAAAAGGAGATAAAGTGAGAATGGATGGATCTATGAAAACTAATATAGATTGGAATCCTTTTAATAATGATTGTGTTTTTTGTGATTAAAATATAAATCATTAGGCTAATATCGCATTTTAGCTGATTTTTTATAAAAAGGGATAGAACCTCTATGCAGACTGGTAATGTAGATAGTGGTAATCCTTTCAATAAGGACACAGATAGTAATTATTGAATACTTTTATAATTTAGGAGGAGGGAAGCTAACATATGTGTAGGTTCTCTCCTTTTATAATTCTGCCCTTAACCAATAATGTCTAATGAAAATCGTTTTGAAATTAAAAATGTATTTAATGAAAAAGACAAGCTATTTAATACTACTATTTTTATTGACCAATCTCGGAAATCTCTTCGGGCAAGAATATTTAACTTATTATGAAAGGTGTAATGCGGCAGACGAGCAAATTTACCTGAAAAATTACGCTGTCGCATTAGAAAAATTTGAATTAGCATTCAAAGATGTATCCTATGTTCATAATGAACAATATGTGAAAGCTAGTAAATGCGCGATATTAATCCAACGGTACGATAAAGCTTATACTTATATCTGTCAACTCAGAAAACAAGGCGATTCTAATCGTTTTTTAGATAAGAAAATGTTCAAATCGTTTAAGAAAAGTGATTGGTATCAAAAATATAAAGATAATGTTCTTTCTTATGACAAAATATTTCAGGCTTCCATCCATCAGAAGTACGCTTACTTGATTGATAGTTTACATTATATAGATCAATATATTATAAGAAAAAATAAAAAATATAAAGGGAAGTATATTATTCCTAAAGAAAAAATTCCTGAAAATGTATGGGATTTAGATCAGTCTAATATAGAAATACTTGTAAAACTTATTCAAGAATATGGCTTTCCTTCTGAACAACTAGTTGGCGTTCATAGATACAAACAAGCTGTTGTTATTCTATTACATAATTTACGATTACATCCTAATGAAAAATACCATGAAATAGCATTAAACGCTGTAAAAACAGGGGAATATTTGCCTGAAAATTACTTACTGATGTATGAGCAATACTCTAATAATAATGGAATAACTTATTATACAACTTGGGATAAAGATTTATCAGCCAAAAACTTAGCTAGGCTAGAAAGCAATAGAAAACAAATAGGATTAAAGCCTCTTAAAGCCTATTCAATTAAAAATAGAGGGCTAAAAATGAGAATTAAATGGGGCATTTTTAGAAGGTAGATATTAGCCTATTATTCAATAAGCTCAATTATTTATTGAAATAATAGTAGATGGAAAGCAGAACATAATGTTTTTTCTATTTTAAAAAAAATAGAAAAAACAAGGCTGCAATTATTTTTCAGTAAGGAGATTTATATTGTGGTATCAAATTTATTTACTTGATGGGGGATACCGAAAACCCAATTTTTAAATTTAAACAGAGTAGGTATTGTAACTAAAAACATAATAACATGAAATCAATTAAAGATTTTAAAAAAGTAGAAATTACGACGGAGAAAGGAATTTATGGCGGACGAGAACGAACAGGAACGGTCGATAATCCAAGAAGTGATAGATATAAAAGAAATGGAGACTTAAAGACTAATATAGATTGGAATCCATTTAATAATGATCTTATTTCTAGTGGTGGTTGCTAATAGGTCTCTAGTCACGAGGCTTATTATTGTATTAGTAGATTGCTAAATGGGGATAACCGAAAACCCAATTTTTTTTAAATAAATAGAGTAGGTATTTATAACTAAAAACTTAAATAACATGAAATCAATTAAAGATTTTAAAAAAGTAGAAATTGCGACAGAGACAACCATTTATGGTGGTGGAATAAAAACAGGATTTCCAGGAGATTGGGATAAGTGGAAAAAGAATGGTGATTTAAAGACTAATGTAGACTGGAATCCTTTTAATAATGATAGATATAAGGGACACTAATTGAATACTTTTATAATTCTGCCTTTTATAGAAAATAAAATTAAAGTCTCTTAAAATTTACGCAATTAAAAAACGCAGATAAAAGTGAGACTGCAATTTTTTTTCAGTTGAAAGGCTTATTATTATAGAAATTATTTGTAAGGGATCACGCAAAAATAATCTACCAATCTTACTATGATTTTTACTTCTTACTGCGTTGTTTTTCTTGTATAGTTCGCTATGCTGCGTAAAATGCGCCTGTAAAAAATGTAATCTTGGGTAGGTTATTTATTTCCTTATTCCTAAATAAAATGGGGGATACCGAAAACCCAATTTTTTAAAGAATAGAGTAGGTATTTATAACTAAAAACTTAAGTAATATGAAATCAATTAAAGATTTTCAAAAAGTAGAAATGACTAACAAGAAGAACATTTATGGTGGTGGAAAGAAGACAACTCGTGAGTCTGATGGTTCAACTGATAGATGGAAAAGTAATGGTGATTTAAAAACTAATGTAGACTGGAATCCTTTTAATAATGATACTATTAAGGTTGGATATTAATCTTAATCTTTTTAGGTACTCTATTGTATATTGTTCTTGAACAATTAATATGGTAAGAGATTTAGTACGCTGTAACAAATGTTATTTAATCAATTTCACCACTACTTTAGTGCGATGATTTATATCGGTTATAATATCTCGACTTTAGTCGAACATACTGATAAAATTGCGGTTAAAACCGCGATTTTAGTCCATTTTAGATCACCACGCTAAAGAAGTGCTACAATTGAAAATATTAAATAACTTTTGTTACAGTGTATTTAGAAAGTATTGACTGAAAGTTATATTAATAATATCATTCAGTTAAAATAGAAAGAGGTTCTAATAAAAGCAGAGAGACCATATTAAATCATGGTTTCTCTGTTTTTTTTTGGGAAAAATGGATTAGTATTATACGCATTTGAATGGAGGATAACGTATAAATTCAATAGAAAGATTTTATATGCGACACCTTTAATTGAAATGCGTATTGTTTCATTAGAAAGAAAATAATATAGAGGTGGAATTACTAAAGATAGATATAATGAATGAGGTGATTTTATTGATATTTATATATATTAATTGAATAATTAATTTTAAAACAAACTCTAGTTAAATTGCAATAATTAAAAACACATCTTATGAAAAGCAAAAACTATTTGATCGGGTTATTTTTATTAACCAATTTTATCAGCCTTTTTGGACAAGACTATTCAGCCTATTATCAATTGTGTACTGAGGCATCGGAACAAATCTATTTGAAAAATTATCCTGCCGCATTAGAAAAATTTGAATTAGCATTCAAAGATGTTCCCTATGTTCATACTGCAAGATATGTAGAAGCCAGCAAATCCGCTATACTAGCGAAAAAATATGATAAAGCTTATACTTATATTTGTCAATTAAAAAAACAGGGTTGGTCAAATGATTTTTTGAATAAAAGGATGTTCCGAAAATTTAAAAAAAGTGATTATTATCAAAAATATAAAGAAAATATTAGTAGCTATGAGGCAATTTTTAATGCTTCAATTAATAAGGATTATGTTCGCTTAATAGACAGTCTACATTACATTGATCAATATATTCTAAGAGATAATAAAGAATATAAAGGTAAATACACAATAGATCCAAGCAAGTTAACCAAAGATCGAAAGGAAATGAATCAAGTTAATATTGATGCGCTCCTAGAATTAATTAATGAACATGGTTTCCCATCTGAGCAGCGAGTTGGAAGAGAAGCATATGATCAAGCTACGATCATTTTGCTTCATAATTTACGACTTAAAAAAAATATAAAACACTATCCTATCTTACTAAAAGCAATAAAAACAGGTGAATTTAGTCCTAATCATTATGCCGCAATTTATGAGCAATATGTTTTGTTTGAAAAAGGAATTAGTTTTTATACTACTTTAGATATGGATTTATCAGAAAAAAAACTAGCAGAAATTGATGCGAATAGAAAAGAAATAGGATTAAAACCTCTAAAAGCTTTCTATATCAAAAATAAAGGACGAACAATGAAATCTAAATGGGGAGTATTTAAAAAATAATCGAAATAAAAGGAATTATCACAAATTAAATACAAAATAATATATATTATTTTTTTAAATATAAAATAAAAGTTATATTATTGTATATAATAATATATGCGAAAATATAATTAACACTAAATAGGTATAATCCATCTACTTTTTTAAAAAAATTTATCCATAAGAATCAAGCTAAATTGATGCTATTCATCTAAAACAAGCGCGTTAAAAGATTAATTGTAAATCAATAGTTAATGCCAGCGCAATCTAGCTTTGTTCAGAGATGAGCATAAGCGTAAACTTTGGGTACAATTTTTCATGCCAAGCTAATTTTTATTAGCTTGGCATTTTTATTATGTTTTTTATCAAATTATCAAATTACTGAAACATATATTTTAATAAAATGCATATGAATGTATAATATATTAGAGTGGATTTTAGTTAAAATATTTTATAAAAACTACTCACTCCAAAAAAGAAACCATTCGAGTTTTTACACATTTCTAAATGACAATTTTCGGTATAGCCTATAAAAGGAGCATATATTTGTATTCTAAGTTAGGGAAATAATCAAATTATTTTTTCATTAAAATTTAAAACATTGACTATGAAACATTTGAAATTCATCATGATGGGTATTGCTTGTTTAGCAATTAGTTTTACAACTGTCTTCGCACAAAAAAATGTGATTCAGCTAAAAAATTTAAAAACAGAAAGATATGCTTTGTCAACAGGAAAGGCTTTTAGTGGTAAAATTACAAGTGATTTTTCGAAAGCACCAAAAGTAGTAGGTACAGATAATAATTACTACGATAGAGCAAACTGGAAACTAATTCCTGTTTCTAATACTAATTATTTCTATTTAAAGAATGTAATAACAAATCGTTACTTATTATGCCCAAATGAACCCATCAGAACTACAGATGCGCAAGACGGCGGGTGGTCAAAAAATAAAGCAATAGTGGGATCAGATGCCAATTATTACAATAGAGCACAATGGAAGATTACGAAAACTTACGTTAAGGGCAAAGTTGGTTATTTGTTATATAATGTAAAAACCAATAGATTGCTAATGTCAACTGGTTCGAAGCCAACTAAGGATGAAAAAGGATGGACGAAAAGTCCTAAATTAGTCAGTGCAGATGCTAATTATTACCATAGAGCAGTATGGCATATTCTTGGAGATACAAAGCTATTGACTGCTAAAAAAACAGTTAAAACAAAGAAAGTAAAGGATGATTTGTTATTATCAAGTTTTAAAAAAAACGAATTATCTACCAAGCATTGGTACAATATTGAAGCTAAAGGAACGAATAAAGTATTAGATATTGCAGGAGGAAAAACTACTGATAGAACGAATATTGGTTTATACACTCAACATTCCAACCAAAACTACACTAATCAACATTTTAAATTTGTAAGTAAAGGAAATAGTGTCTACGAAATCTACGCTCGAAGCAATCCCAAAAGCTTGATTGATGATTCTAGTGTGAAGGGTACAAATGGTGCTAATGTGCATTTTTTTACTGGAAAAAACAAAAAAAATCAACGATTTAAAATGCTTAAAGATAAAGATGGATATGTTTATTTTAAATCAATAATTGCGCGAGATAGCTATTTAGGATGGAAAGGATCTAATCTTCAAATGGTAAAATATACAGGAAAAGGAAGTGAGAAAAAAATGCAGTTTGAATTAAAAAAATGGAGAACGATTAGCACTAGTAACATTCCATTACATATTGTTAGTAATATGGTGACAACTAAAAAGAATGGCGTAAATGTAGTCAAGTATGATGTAAAAAAGATTGATTATGTATCAATGAAAACCTCTTCGGGAACGACAATGGGAAAGGTTAAATTGAATTTTGAGCCAGAAACAGCAAAAGACAAAAATTTCTTATATGCTTATTTGAAATTAGATGGTGCAAAGATTGAAATGCAAAATTATATTACACAAAAAAAGAAAAAAGGATTCTACTTAAAAGATCTTACTATCACAATGACAACAAAACAAGGATTTGAGATAAAAATTGATAATCCTGAAAACATCAATACAGAAGGGAAATATACTAAATCAGAGAGTTTTTCTATAGGAGCAAATGCAAGTAATGGTGGAGCTGGAGGAGATGCTAGTTATTCTTGGGGATCTTCTTTTACTCGTTCTATTATGGACTTTGGATTTACCAATCAGACTCAAGGAGCAGTAGCTCAATTTCATTGGAATTTGAGTGGTGGTATCAATGGAAAATATGAAAACTACCGAAGTCTTGGTGTGCGTTCTGCTGGTCAATATACTTCTTTAAGTGAACTTCCTGCAATGGCAAAAGATAATTTCCCGATTGATTGTGAGGTCGTTTTTAGAAAAAATATACAATCTTTACCAAATAAAGTTATAGTGAATATTAACATCAAAGCAACATTTGAAAAAACTTGGTTGTGGAATGATGATGCTAATGGTGCGGAGTCTTTTTTCAATGGTTTTGGAGTTTTGGTTAACCCTAATTCTTACAAAGGAGAATTATTATATAAATTCGACCATAGTGAAGAAACAACAGAAAACAATATTGAGGTACAGTTAGATTTATCAAAATTAAAGTAAGTATCGTGTAACAAAAATAAATTAATGTTTTAGGTTCAGAGAACCGACACCGTTTGTAGTTATCAAGGAACAGGATATTACGACAATTAATATTTTACTACAAACGGTGTCGTTGCGCTGCAACTAAAACATAAATAAACTTTTTACTCAGTGTAGTAAGGCACAAATAAATAAAGTGAAAAAAGCCCTGATATTCTTTTGGACATCAGGGCTTTTTTGATGATATGGCAATCTGTATTTATTGGTCTTGATTATTTACTTTTCGCAATGACTTTTATCTTCATTTTAAATTCAAGAAAGCCTTGCGCCACATTGCCCACCAAAAGCGCATCACTTGTATAATCGCCTGGTCCGTCTTTTTCTTTACTATTAAATTGTAAAGTCAATTCTCCTGTTTCTCCTGGAACAATTCGTTTTTTAGGCTCGGACATTTGCGTGCAGCCACATCCAACTGTATATTGCTCGATCACGAAATCAACCGTTCCTATATTTTTATATCTAAAAGTATGCATAATGGAATCTCCGTATTCAATTGTACCCAAATCGCGTTCTTCTTCGTAGATTTTTAACTTAGCAACATCACCAGTATTAGCATTTCCTTCATCTAAAATATCTGGCGGTAGCGTACGATCAACCTTTTTAGGTTGTTCCGAATCATTATCCTCTCCTGAATTATCTTCTACATCTGGTTTTGGTGCTTTTGGTTTTTTCTTGGTTTCCACCTTCTTTTCATTATCAGCAGTGTTTTTTACTACCTTAGGCGTGCAGCTACTGACTAGCAAAATAACAGTCAATAGGGATAAGAAATATTTCATACGATATAATTTTTTTTTATTTGACAATATTAAAACGTATAACTAAGTGTTTAGTTACTCAATTATTAACTTTAAATGCAAAAATATATTTGATTTTTGGTTTGAAAAACATTTGAAGGTAATGATTTTTAAATTTTCTCAATTCTAATCATTAAATTGAATAATACAGACCTACATTAAAATGTTATGGATGCATAACAAATTGTCGTTTTTACTATTTAACCTCCCTCAATCCCT
>CAKZLL010000261.1 GCA_937125475.1 uncultured Saprospiraceae bacterium
AATTATTTATATATTTTCTTTCAAAATTTAAAATCTTTATTGAAATACTCCCGTATAAAATATTGTCTAAGGGGAAGATTAGCTAAATTATAAACGAAAATCAAAAAATCCCCATGTTTTATCACTAAACAATAGAAAAGTTATGAAAAAGTCTTTCAATGCTAAAAAATTTGAAACATTAACTAAGGAAGAAATGCACCAAATTGAAGGTGGTGGAGTTTTAGGTACAAGTTTCAATACTTACTGCGAATGGTATGCTCATCTTGCAGGTATTCCCATGGGAGAAGTACCAACGCACTCTATACTTGGTAACTGGGCTTATCAGCTTGATGTTGCTTTAGGTTTAATGTAGAATCAATATATTTAAATTACAAAAAACTGCCTCAAATGGAATAATTCCTTTGAGGCATTTTTTATAAATCAATTAAAGTTTTTCATTAAAATATCTTAATAGACTTGTATGGCGGTTAGTGATTTAGCAAGACGGCAGGAAATTAAGTAGCCGCCGTACAAGTCTAATATATTTTCACCCCTCTTTTGAGCCATTTACTCCAACGTTTGTTATAAGTATGTACTTTAAGTGTGTTATTTGTCTTGTTATCATAAACTTTATGTCCTTGATTCACCCATTCAAAAATACCTCCATAAAGATTTGATATATTTCTGTAGCCCATCTTTTTGAGTTTTTCAGTAATTTTTTCACTTCGATAACCTACTGAACAATACAAAATAATAGTGGAATGCTTAGAAATTCCTTTCATTCTTTTGGCTGAAAAATTATCATAACCAACCCAGCGAGCGTTTTTGATATGACTAATATTATATTCTTCTCGCTTGCGGGTATCCAAAAAGACCGCTTTTTTCTGGATCTTAGCTGCATCTTTTACCGAAATTTCTTTTACTGTATGGGATAATAAGGATTTTAAACGCTTAGAAAAGGCTTTGTTTTCTACTTTCTGTGCGTGAATACCCGTTGAAAGAAAGCTAAAAGTTAATATAATCAATACTATTCTCATCTGTTTTATTTTAAGTTAGGGACAAGGAAATAAATAACCTACCCAATCTTGGGTAGATTAATTTTTGCGCCCCCTTAAAACGCCAAAATACCATAAAAGTTATTTAAAATGAGTAACAAATATTATTTACACTTGCTACTGGTATTTTTCTTTTTTAATTAAAATGGAAAACTGTGCCACAATTTTTACATTTATAAACAGGATGATCTGATGGTAATCTGGGCAATTCCGCTGCGTCCAAAATTTCAATTTCTTTTAACTGTTCGTTTTTTATTTCTAAGGTTTCTTTTAATGTTCCAAATTTTCTACACTTCTTACAACGCAAGAATATGTTGCGTTTCAGAAGTTGCCGAACCACTAAAAATCCAATCACCAAATAAGCGAATCGGATTAACAAAGGAAGATTTATCATTATCAATTTGGATTGAACTACTCAATAAAAGTTGGGCAAGGAATGAAAAGTAAAAATTATTCTTTTGTATGAATATTTCCAAATTATATTCAGAGTTATTTTAAGAATAAAAGTTTATTTAATATAAGTTTGCATTTCATATTATTTTTTTTCAAATATTTATACTAAACAAAATGAAAAAACAAGGATTAATCTATTTAATGGGCTTCATGGGTAGTGGAAAATCTTATTGGGGCAAAAGAATTTCAACAAAACTCCAATATAATTTCATTGATTTGGATGATTATTTGGAGCGTAAAGTTGGACAAACTATTAGTGAAATTTTTGCTCAATCAGGCGAAGCCCATTTTAGAATATTAGAAAAAGAATGTTTGGAAGAACTTAGTCAATACACCAATACAGTTGTATCTTTAGGAGGCGGAACGCCTTGTACCAAAGCTAATATTTCACGAATTAATCAAACAGGTCTTTCCTTTTTTTTAGAAACATCCGTCGAAACAATTATCAAAAGACTCCAAAATGAAACCGCCCATCGACCGCTTCTAAAAGATAAATCACTCGAAGAATTACAAAATTTTATCAATCAAAAATTAGCTGACCGAAATCCGTTTTATAAAAAAGCTGATCATATTATTAATACCGAAAATGAAAACTTGATAACGGTTATTTTAGAAAAATTAAATTAATAACTATTTCTAAATTTTTAGCCTTTATTCTAAAATGATTTTGATTATTATTTATTTATTGCTTATTTTTAGACCAAAGAGAGCGCCTATAATAACATAAAAACCAAAAACAATGAGAAAATTAATGATCTACATGATTATTATTTTAATTACAGGCTGTGCCGTGCCAATGAATAAAACGGAAATTAGAGAACTCCAGCCTCATCCTTGGGATAATTTACAAATCAATATTGGACAAGAAACCAACAATTTAAGATTTGATATCATTCGACAAAGTTATGAAGAAGAAGTTGATGATTCTACAACTGAAACAAAAACAGTGGATTATCATCCTGTAGGTTTTGACCTAGGAAATGGTTTATTTTATGACTTAAATAAAAATTTATCCTTTCGATTAGATCGTTTACTTTCCATCAACGACACAGACAATTTTATTATTAAAGAAGGTATTAACATTGCCCAAAAACGCGGATTAACCGAAAAATCCAAGATCGGTAATAATATTTGTACCAAAGGGAAAGGCTTTTTTGGTGTAAAGTATAAAAGCTGTATAGATAGAAAGATAAATGATAATCTCATTGAAGTATTTCAAAATAAGAGATTATGTTACAAAATTGCAACATCAGGAAATGAAATTGCTTACACGATTAGAAAACGCCGAAGACCCGATTGTGTGATTAAAAAAACAGGCGAAAATGATTATTACATTTATCCAAGTCGACGTTCTAAAAAACGATACAAAGAGAAAGAATTTATACTGAAAGATGGCGAAATAATGTTGAATGACCAATATCTTATTAAAAAAGAGCCATCACAAAATACAATTGCTATTTATAGAAAAAACTGGATGAATAAAAAATATAGTATATTATTATATCGAATAAAACAAGATAAAAATAAGATTTTTATTTATGATACGCGTTTTTTTGGTGCTAAAATTGAAAAATACGGCAATAGAATGTCTTTTTATCGCAATAATGTTAAATGGAAAGAATTAGAACGTATCAATTAAAATTGATAAAATTCCTACTATTTCGTTTGTATTTAACGAAATAGTAGGAATTTTTATTGATCCATTATTTTCTAATCAAACTCAATTTCTCTGTAATATTCAAATCCGCTAATTTTTGATAAATATCATCTAGTTCTAATGGAGAAAGCACTTCGTTTCGAGCAATAACATCATATCCCTTTGGTGTAAATAAGGTTTTATCAAAATAAATAACCGCCCAACGTTCCGTAAAATATAAAATAGTCCAACGGCTTTTCAAGACTTTCATCCAGCCTTTACCTCGCCATTCAAATGCAGTATTATGTTCATTTAGTGGCGTATCAAAACCCTTAATACTTTTTTCTCTTCCATTTTTTATAAATTGTACATGATCCTCTAAACCTTCAATGCCGTTTTTTTTACTTATTGTATAATTAAAAGTAGGCATGATCCGATCACCTTTGAGCCACATCGGAAAATTAGTCAAATGAATATACCATTGACCAGCTAAAGAACGGAGAGGAATAGTTTGTTGATTTTTCATATAGTAAAAATAATAATAAGTTATTAATATTGAAAAATGAATTATGGTATTTGTTGATTATCTTTTATCTTTAGTTTGGAGCTTTTCTTTAACGATCGTTCTTAATAGATTTAAATCCTAATTTTAATTAAAAAAAATAATCATGACGTGGGAACAAAAATTCATTGAAAATCATCAAATAATGATTTATAAATCTCATGGAGCCGTGATAAAAGGTTATGTATTAATACCAGAAAGGCTATATGAAAATATGGATCTTTTAGCAGCTTGCCTCGAAGAAAACTATCAACATATTATGTCATTACCATCAAAAAAATCTACGTAGAGCAAAGGCACGCCTTTGCCACTTTGCCGATTTGCTGTATTTTATCCCACAATATCCAACCATCAATATAAAAAATCATGATCAAAATTCAATTCGTTTTCCTATTCCTTTGCGCCGTTTTAATCAGTCAAGCCCAAGAAAAGCCACCTTTTTCTAGCATGGATGTCTTTGAATTAGAATGGGTAACTAGCCCTAAAATTTCACCCGATGGCACTACAATTGTCTACAAACGGAATGGAATGGACATCATGAACGACAAGCGACAAGCCCGATTATGGCTAATCGACGCTACTGGAGAACATTATAAATTGACCAGTAATGATGTTAGTGAAAGTAATCCTATTTGGTCACCCGATGGCAAACGAATTGCCTTTACTAGCTCGACCGAACAAGGCAGTGAATTATTTATTTATTGGGTAAAAAATGGTAAAACGGCTAGAATTTCACAATTACCTAATTCGCCTTCTGGGCTTTCTTGGTCGTCTGATGGGAAATACATTGCCTTTTCCATGTTTGTAAATGGCTCTGAATTATCATTGGTCAAGCCACATAAAAAACCTAAAGGGGCAAAATGGGCTGCTTCGCCTCGTGTCACTTCTCGATTGAAACACGAAGCCGATGGATCGGGTTATATGAAACCAGGATATCGTCATTTGTTTATTATTCCTTCGGATGGCGGAACAGCTCGTCAAGTGACTTCTGGCAATTTTCATCACAAAGGAACACCTATTTGGTCAAAAGATAATAAACAACTCTTTTTCTCAACGAATAGACAAAAAAATTGGGAATATGATTTCCGTAATTCTGAGATTTATTCTGTTCATCTTTCAACAGGAAAAATAAAAGCATTGACCAATAGAAAAGGTCCAGATCGTAGCATTGCTATTTCGCCTGATGGCAAAAAATTAGCTTACTTAGGCTATGATGATAAAGTCCAAACCTATCAAGTCACGAGGCTTTATACCATGAATTTGGACGGTTCAGGTAAGAAAGAAATTGATACAAAACTAGATCGAAGCATCAGCAGTCCTGTCTGGTCGCCCGATGGAAAAGGTATTTATTTTAGTTATGATGAGAAAGGAAACACTAAAATCGGGCATACAAATTTAGCAGGACAAACGGTTTCTGTTGCCAATAATTTAGGCGGTACAGGCATTGGACGACCTTATGGTGGAGGCTCATTTTCAATCGCTAATACAGGAAAAATACTTTATACACACACCACGCCTTATCATCCGTCAGAATTAGCAACGATTACAAAGGGAGATACAAAAGAACGCCTCATTCATTCATTAAATGAGGATTTATTAGATAAAAGAACACTCGGACAGGTAGAAGAAATTTGGTATAAATCTTCTTTTGATGGGCGAGCTATTCAAGGCTGGATCGTCAAACCGCCCTTTTTTGATAAGAATAAAAAATACCCACTTTTGGTAGAAAATCACGGCGGGCCGATTTCTAATTATGGTGATCGATTTTCGCCTGAAATTCAATTATATGCAACAGGTGGTTATGTCGTTTTTTATCCTAATCCGCGCGGAAGTACAAGCTATGGAGAGGAATTTGGTAATTTATTGTACCACAATTATCCAGGAGAAGATTACAATGATGTGATGGATGGTGTGGATGCCGTTTTGAAAAAAGGCTATACGACAGAGGATAGTTTATTTGTGACGGGTGGAAGTGCTGGTGGTATTATGACGGCTTGGATGATTGGTAAAAATAACCGTTTTCGAGCCGCAGCAGTCGTTAAACCTGTAATGAATTGGATTAGTAAAACCTTGACCGCAGATAATTATTATGGCTATGCTAATTCCCGTTACCCAGGGCAGCCATGGGAAAATCCTGAAGCTTATATGAAGTTTTCCCCAATTTCTTTGGTTGGAAATGTTCAAACGCCAACACTAGTTATGGTTGGTCAGTCAGATTTGAGAACGCCTTTATCAGAAGCTAAACAATTGTATCACGCTCTACACTTGCGACAACTCGAAACTGCTTTCGTGGAGCTTCCCGGCGCATATCATTTTATTGCAAAACGTCCTAGTCAATTGATTACCAAAGTAGAACATGTTATGGCATGGTTTGAAAGATACCGTTGATTTTAATGGAGAATTGAAAGTTGAGAGTTGAAAATGCCTAAATTGCCCCAGATTTAATTTATAAAAGGCTAATATTCAAAGTAATAATTTTTTTATTACTTTGAATATTAGCCTTTTATAGAGAGTCATTTTAAACCTTCAATTCACAACTAAATTGTTCGCTTTTTTCTCATTGTTAAAAGAACAGATCCGATTATTCCAATAATAACTAGCACTACAGAAACAATCTGAGCTTGGGTCATATTGAAAAACCAATCATAGCGGTCATTCACACGAATTATTTCGATAAAATAACGCTCTACGGCTGTTGCAATTAAGAATAAAAAGAATAATACACCTGGTATTTTCACTCGCTTACGCAAAATATACCAGAAGATCGCAGCTAATCCAATCAACATAATAATTTCATAAACCGAAGTTGGATAAACACCTTCTGCCAATTCATTACAATATCTATCCGTATAAAATTGTCCTGCACAACCCTCAATCGGTAATCCTTCACTATTAACATTATGTGGATATTTTAATGACCACAACCAATCTGGTAACCAACCTGGTTTAGGATTCGCATTAACGATTCCCCAATCACCATCACCAGAGAAATGACAGCCCATTCGACCAATTCCCATACCAAGCAAAAGCGCAGGTCCAGCAGCATCCATCATATGTAAAGCTGATAAGCCTTTTCGTTTAATGAACGTAAAAACGCCTAAAAAACCACCAACTAAACCACCGTAAATCGCTAAACCACTACCAGATAATAATTGTCCAATAGGATCTTCAATTAAGCGGTCTGGATATTCCATAACAGCAAAAAGTTTAGCACCAATCAAACCTGAAATAGCTGCAATGATTAGAATGTCGCCTACTAATTCTTGTGGCTGAGTAATCGTTTTGATTGTGTCTTTTCCACTATATTTTTTGGCTTCTTGGTTTCTTTCCCAATATTTACTCGCCATCATCAATAATGCACCGATGATACCACCAATAATATTTCCTTTGGTAGACAACACTACATCTTGTGGATTAGCTACAAAAGCCCCTGTATCTAGAATAATGAACAATAACTTAAAACCTAAAATAAAACCGATTAAACCATTAACAATCAAATCGCTAATTGACGGAGAACCTGTAATTTTTCGTGTTGAAGTAACTGCCTTAAATTGCCCTAGTGCAGTTCTTTCTTTCAAATCTTTGGAAAGCATAATTCCTGCTCCAATAAAGCAAAAGGCTAAAAATAAACCGAAAGTTTGAACGACGGAAAAGAAAACTGGTGGTTTTACTCCAAAAATCCCTTCTATGATAAAATAAAGATTAGGATACATGAAATCTTATTATGAATGTTTATGGATATAAGTAATTGATAATTATTAATTACTTGTTTCATTTATTTGAATAATAATAATGTAAGTCGTTTGACTGATCAAGTTTCTTACATTTTCTAACTATATTTAACAAAGTTACGAAAATCAATGTAAGGGACAACTTACTTTTAAAACCTAATTTGTTATGGATAATAAAACTTATTTCATTTCCTAGTGTTTTTGAGTTATAATAAAAGTAAATTTTGTACAAAAACTAGAGACTATTTTTCTTAGAGTATTACTAGACTCTATTATTTATAAATGGAGTGTTATATTTGTATTGCTGTAACAGCACAATAGAAATGTCATTTCAAAATCAGATTGAATACTTATTTTTATAATAAAGATACAAAAAACGGATTTAAAAAAATCAAACCGTAATTTTGGGGTGTAATTCAGTTTTTCGTTTTCGTAAAAAAGTCATTGGATGAGTGAAGTGTTTAATTTATTAATTGAATATCAAGATATAAATTTGATTAAAACTCACCTGATGACTACTCAATT
>CAKZLL010000262.1 GCA_937125475.1 uncultured Saprospiraceae bacterium
GTAAATAATAAGGTTAACTTGTTCATTTTTTGTTTTTAATTAAAAGATCTGAACACAAAGAACCTTAAATTCGACATAGAAAATCATAGTCAATTGCTTAACCTCCTTTCTTAATAGCTAAAGTCTTTATTTGAATTGCTAAAGGTTATATGATATAAAATTTGCAAGACCACCAAATCAATAATAGTCCAATGATTTACCAATTTGTAGTGGCGAAAACATCTGGAATGATGATAGTAACTTCTGTACCAGCAACCGCTTGATGCTCATTAAAAACATCTTTAGTAATCGCTTTAATATTATTTTTACGGCTTTGATTTAATAAAATTAAACGATTATTAATCGCTGATGTAGCAAATGAATTTGGTTTATTTTTACGGAGGAGATTGATTTTTGCGGATTGTTCTCGACCAATTCCATTATCTTTAATAGAACAATAAAGCGTTGTATTATCTTGTAAATAAAACTTAATTGAGAGTTTTCTATTTTTCTTCTTATGAAATAAACCGTGTTTAATCGCATTTTCGATATAAGGCTGAATCAGCATAGAAGGAATGTAAACCTTTGCAGTAATAATATCTTCTTGAATATCAATATTACAAGTCAAGCTTTCTTCAAATCTTAATTGTTCCAAATCCAAATACAATTCTAGTGCATCCAATTCAGCCTGTAAACTGATCGTTTCTTTTCTACTATGATTTAAATACAATCGCATCAAATCCGAAAATTTCCCCAAATAATCAACCGCCAATTCCTTTTGATTAGTCATGGTATATTCTTGAATAGAATTGAGTGCATTAAACATGAAATGCGGATTCATTTGCGAACGAAGAGCCGTTAACTGCGACTGAATAAGTTCAGTTTTTAATCGTTGCTGGCTATTCAGTAGTTCACTTTCTTTTTTAATTCTATTAATACGAAGCCACAAAAAACCGCGAATAGATGCAGCCACAAACGCAACAAATAGAATGATAAACCACCATTGAAGATAATAAGGATAATTAATAATGAATTGAATGGTAGCTGGCTCCGCACTTTCAATTCCATCTTCATTGATACTCTTAACTTCAAATTTATACTCTCCTGACGGAAGAGAAGGGAAACGAGCTACATTGTTATTGCTAGAAGAATAAACCCAAGTAGTATCCAAACCTAGCATTCGATATTTATACTGAAATCGCCCTTGACTGCGAATAGAGCGCCCTTTGAATACTATTTTAATATTATTATTAAAAGAAGATAATTGATATTGAGGTAATAAAACAGTATCTTTTTCCCAAATAGCAACTTGCGAAATCGAAATATCTGGCACCACTCGATTGATAGAAGAATAAGTTACTGGAATTTTTAAAGCGCCTTTATTCGTCGTGATATAAAGTACTTCATTAACAATTTCCAAACCCGTGATATTATCTGACGGAAAGCCATCCAAAGTATTAAAAACCTCCTTATCATTATTTGTTAAATCATATCTAATCAACCCTTTATTAGTACCTAAAAACAAAAAATTCTTCCATTCTTTAATATTCAAAACAGTTTCTCCAATATTAATTTCTTGGATAATTTTTGCATTTTTTATTTTCAAAATCCGCTTGTTAATTGTACTTACCCATATGCCGCCACTTTTGACTGTTGCCAATTCACTCACTAAAATAGGATTACCATTTTGTCGAATTTCCCGTTGATTTCCATCTTTATAATGATACAATCCATCAGTGTATCCCACCCAAATTCGATTTTCTATTCGATCAAAACAATTATTCGCTGAACGCTTATTCCTAAGTACAAATGCTCTTTCTTTTTTTGTTGTTCGCGGTAAAATGTTGTTTTTGCTCCAAATATCATTTAATGAAAAATCAATATGATCTCGATGTGCAATATCAACACCTCGAAAAGTAGAATACACAAAATAATTTTCATCTAAGAAACTAACATCTTTCACTGTACTATTTTTATCAAATTCTTTCCACCGTGAATGTTTTATATCAAACCCTTTTTTTCCATATTGGCTATACAAAACATGATGAAAATTATCAAAAAACAATCGTTTTCCTTGTGTTTTAAAATCACATAAAAAATCAATTTTCTGTGTTTTAGAATCTAGCTTCCATGCCTTTCCTTTTCGTTCTAATAAATATAAATTACCATCATTATCTTTTGTAATAGCTGTGATTTCATTATTTAACAATGGACTATTCTCTGTATTCCAAATCAAAACCTCTTTAGAAGTGAGGATATAAATACCATCATTAAGCGTTCCAATCCAATAATTTCCTTCATTATCTCTGATCACATCAGAAATTGTTTTATCTTCTAACATTTGCTTCTCGCCATAGATTGGAATATAATTTTCATTCAAAATGACCAAACCATCAAGCAAACCAAGCCAATAGACATTTTTATCTTTTAAGACGGAAGGTGCACTGATATTTTTGAGGTAAGGTGGCAAATTAATTTCTTGTAAGGATTGATCACTAATCCATTTTAGAATGACTGCGCCGTTATCAATCGTATTAGAAAATATCAACGCGGCATCATTGTTAATGACGATATTACTCGAATTAGTTAGGTGGTACATTACCTTTGTATTCGATTTTCGATTTTCAGATAAATGCCAAAATTCTTTATCTTTAGAAAAGTACCAATCATTGCCTTTATTGTAAATTTTAGAAACTATTTCCTGATATAAAGTATCTCCAATTAGGTTTATTTTGAAGTGCTTTTTGTCTATATTGATATAATTTCTTTTCATTTTTTTAGAATAAAAATCAATCTCTAAATAACCATATGAGCTAGTTGCAAAAATTTTAGGAAAACGAACGAGAAAAGTGGGAAAGGTATTTTCGTATTGTGAATAATTATAAAATAGCTTCAATTCATTATTATCAACATAAAATAATTGTCCAGAAAAATTCTGACACCAAATTCGGCCAGTTGTATCTTGTTGTAGTCCACTTACATCCGTAGAATAATCAGGATGTACAAAATGCTGAAAAGAAACGCCATCATAACGATAAAGTCCTTCTTCTGTTCCTATCCAAATGTCATGAGTTATTTTATCTTCTAGAAATTCATAAATTGTTTTAACCGAAAAATCGTCTGAGGTTTCCAAACGATATGGTTGAGGTGTTTGAGCATAGGACACGCAAACACTGAACAACAGTATTAAAAAAACTAAAATTACATTTTTTATTCCAACCATCTAACAAAAGTAATCTATCAAATCAAAATATCATAAATCTAAATTTTTCAAGAAGCTAGAAAAAACCAATTATGAATACATTTTTAAAAAAAAACATCTTTCATTTTACTCCTGGCTCTAAAAAACAAATTTATTTTGCATCTTGTATCTTTTAGCGCCAGCTAATCATCAAAAATTTAGAAACACAAAAAGATGAAATCAATAACAATAAGTGAAGCATTAGACCAAAAATGTCCCAATATAGTATTAAGCGTTATTGAATGTGATGTGACGATTATTGCGCCAACACCTCCTCTTTTATTAAATGAAATAACTACAATTAGTGAAAAAATAGTTCAAAATATTGAAACGCCCAATATTAATAAAATACCAACTATTGCAGCATCACGCAAAGCTTATAAAGCATTAGGAAAAGATCCAAGTCGTTATCGTTTGTCAGCAGAAGCATTAACGCGTAGAGTGGTAAAAGGCAAAGGTTTATACTCGATTAATAATGTTGTTGATTTAATTAATTTGACCTCCATTGAATCTGGTTTTTCGATTGGTGGTTATAATGTAGCAGCTATTAAAGGCGATATTACGTTTGACATTGGCGGAACAGAACAATATGATGCAATCGGACGTGGTACATTAAATATTCAGTTCTTGCCCGTTTTTAAAGATGATAAAAGTACATTTGGAAGTCCTACAAGCGATTCTACTCGTACAATGGTTACAAATGAAACGAACCGTTTTTTAATGATTATCATCAGCTTTGACGGAGAAAAAGAATTAAATTCTACGAAAGACTTAGCCATTCGCTTGATTAAAACTTATGCAAATGGACAAAATTTTGAATTACAAACTATTAAAATAAATACAAATAATATTTAATATAAAAAATGCTATCTAGGGAAGGAGAAAAAATAACGGGTGTAATTCAGTTTTTCGCATTAATTATTTAAAAAGGTAGTCATCAGGTGAGTTGTTGATCAAATTATTAGTTGATATACCACTAATCAACTTTAACACTTCACTCATCTGATGGCTTTTATTCAAAAACGAAGAATTGAATTACACCCAAAATAACAAATAACCTACCCGTTGAGATATAAAAAGTAATATATTAGAGGTCAAAAAGAATACTTATACGAGAATATTTAGAACCTAAAGTTATAAAAAGTTTTAATTTGGTATTATCAAAATTAACTGGCTATGCTCGTCGCGAATTTGCAGCAAAACTATGTGCCATCCATTTTGATAATTCACCAAGAATGATGGAACGGTATACTCAAAAAACACCTAATCAAGGAATATCATTTTCAAATTATTTACAGAAAAAATTTAATTTAAAGAAAGAAAAGGACTGGGTTCATAATTGCTCGCTTTATCAAAATATACCTTACAAAGCTAAAGCTAAAGGCAAATTTATCTTCTTCAAAATTATTCCTTCAAAGGATTATAAGGTATGTAAAACTAAACTTTTATTAATTGGAAAATGTAAAGGCGGCTCATTTTAAAATAGTTAACTAAAAAAGCAAGGTTGGCCATTTTTTCCACTTTCCATTTTTCTTTCATCATAGAAATGCTATTTTTGCCGAAAGCATTTACAACATTTAATCTAGTCAACGATAATGAATTATTTAACATTAGACAATATCACTAAGTCCTACGGCGAAAAAGTCTTATTTGAAGATCTATCTTTTCATATTGATAAAGGTAATAAAGTTGCTTTCGTCGCCCAAAACGGGACAGGTAAATCAACCTTGTTAAAAATCGTGGCTGGTATGGAAAAACCAGAAGGCGAACAGGCAAAAGTATTTTTGTCGAAAGACGCTCGTATTGGTTATTTGGATCAAGAACCTGATTTTGATGGATCAAAAACTGCGATGGAAACTATCTTTCTTGATACAGAAAATGTACAATTACTAGCTTTAAAAGACTATGAAGAAGCCATGCTCGAACCTAGCAAAACGGATAAATTGCAAGCAGCATTGGCAAAAATGGATGAAGTAAAAGCTTGGGATGTAGAAGCACGAGTGAAAGAAACGCTTGGTCAATTGAATATCACGCGGCTCGATCAATTTGTAAATGAACTCTCTGGCGGGCAGAAAAAAAGATTGGCTTTCGCTAAATTAATCATCGATGAACCCGATTTTGTAATTCTTGATGAGCCTACGAATCACCTTGATTTAGAGATGATTGAATGGATTGAGAAATATTTAGCTCGACCAAATTTGACTATTTTTATGGTCACGCACGATAGGTATTTCTTAGAACGTGTTTGTAATACTATCGTCGAATTGGATGGAGGTGAATTGTACCGTTATCGAGGTAATTATTCTTATTATTTGACCAAAAAAGCAGAACGCAGAGAAATTGAAGTCCGAACCGTACAGCGTTCTAAGCGTATGATGAAAGATGAATTGGAATGGGTTCGAAGAATGCCGCAAGGTCGAGGAACGAAGGCAAAAGCTCGAATGGATGCGTTTGAAGGATTGAAAGCAAGAGCTACAAAAGACATTAGAGAGAAGACTTTTGAGTTTGATATGAAGGGGAATCGCTTAGGAAAAAAAGTATTAGAACTGTATAATATTTCTAAGGCTTTTGGCAAATTAAAAATCATTGAAAACTTTTCATATAAGTTTCAACGAGGAGAGCGCGTTGGTATCGTTGGTAAAAATGGTGCTGGTAAGTCAACTTTCTTGAATATCTTGACCCAAGAATTAGCACTCGATTCGGGGCGAATTCAACAAGGCTCGACTATTATTATGGCGCATTATCGTCAAGATGGCATTCAATTAGATGCCGATAAACGCGTAATTGAGGTAATTAAGGACATTGCGCCTTTTATTGAAATGGGCAATGGTCATAAAATTTATGCTAAACAATTTTTGGAGCGTTTTCTTTTTGATGAAGACAAACACTGGACTTACGTATCCAAATTAAGTGGTGGAGAGCGCAGGAGATTATATTTATTGACTGTTTTAATGCAAAATCCTAACTTTCTCATTCTCGATGAGCCGACGAATGATTTGGATATTTTAACACTGAACATTTTAGAGGATTTCTTATTAGAGTTTCAAGGTTGTTTGGTCATGGTTTCGCATGATAGGTATTTTATGGACAAATTGGTCAATCACCTATTTATCTTTCAAGGCGATGGAAAAGTCAAAGATTTTAATGGTACTTATCAAGAATATCGCGTAATTGAAAAAGCAGAAGAGCAAGAGGAACGTCGTTTAGAGCGAGAATTGAAAGCACAAGAACAAGCTGCGAAAGAGAATAAAGCAGTTGAAACAACTCAAGAACGCAAACTGACTTATCAAGAGCGAAAAGAACTCAGTCGATTAGAAAAAACCATTGCTAAATTAGAAAAACGAAAAACTGAAATTCACGAAAAATTCAGTGAACCAACTATTACAAGCGACGATATTCAAAAATTATCCAAAGAATTAACAAAAATCGAAGCTGAATTAGAAGAAAAAGAAGAACAATGGATGGAGTTGGCAGAATATGCCTAAACTTTTCGTCAAAAAACAATAGATAGCGACCAAATGACAACTTCTTTTTTAAAATTTTGTTCTTATTTTATGAATTTTCATTACTTTTATTTTATTTAATTAGAATTTAATCTTTAAATATGATAAAGGTCACAGCAGTCTCTTATTTGAACACCAAGCCATTATTATATGGTATTTTCCAGAAAGGATTGGACGAAATGATGGATCTTAGCCTCGATATTCCTTCGGAAGGCGCTAGAAAATTGATTTCGGGCGAAGTCGATTTGGGCTTAATTCCTGTCGCAGTCATTCCTCAAATCGAAAATCCACATATTATTTCGGATTATTGTATTGGAGCAGAAGGCGCAGTTCGCACGGTTTCTATATTTAGTGAACGACCTTTGGAAGAGCTGACACATATTTATTTGGATTATCATTCTCGAACTTCTGCTGCATTAACCCAAGTTTTGATCAAAGAATATTGGAAATTACCGATCAAATTTATTCAAGCTTCGGAAGGCTATGAGCAAAATATCAAAGGCACAACTGGCGGCTTGATTATTGGAGATCGTGCGATTCACACGCCTTATGCTTTTCATTATGATTTGGCGGAAGCTTGGAAAATACACACGGGGTTGCCTTTCGTTTTTGCGGCATGGGTCAGTAATAAAAAATTACCTGATGAATTTGTTAAGATTTTTAATGAAGCTTTAGCAATCGGCATTCAAAAAATAGATCAATTGGTTTATCTCATTCAATCACCTCATCCTAGCTTTAGTATCAGTGATTATTATAAAAAATATATAAATTATCATTTAACAGAAA
>CAKZLL010000263.1 GCA_937125475.1 uncultured Saprospiraceae bacterium
AAAGATCACTGCCTTAGAAGGATTAGAAGCAGTAAGAAAACGCCCCGCAATGTATATCGGGAGCACAGACAGCAAAGGATTACATCATTTGGTTTATGAAGTAGTGGATAACTCAATTGATGAGCATTTGGCTGGTCATTGTAATGTCATAGATGTGATTATCCATAAGGATAATTCTGTGACGGTTAAAGATGATGGTCGAGGTATTCCGACAGGAATGCACCAAAAACTACAGAAATCAGCTTTGGAAGTCGTTATGACAGTTCTACATGCTGGAGGTAAGTTTGATAAAAATACTTATAAAGTTTCTGGTGGTTTACATGGTGTTGGGGTTTCTTGTGTGAATGCACTCTCTATTCACTTAAAAGCAGAAGTACACCGCGAAGGAAAAGTTTTTGTGCAAGAATACAGCGAAGGTAAGCCAAAAACTGGTGTTGATATTGTAGGTGAAACAGATATAACGGGGACTTACGTGACTTTCACACCTGATGGAACTATCTTCGAAACACTAGAGTATAAATATGAAACGTTATCGCTTCGCCTAAAAGAATTATCTTATCTTAATAAAGGTTTAAAGCTAACTTTAACGGATGAGCGTACTTTGGATGAGAAAGGTGAACCAATAACAGAAGAGTATTTATCAGAAGGTGGTTTAGCTGAATTCATTGAGTATCTTGACGCAAGTCGCCAAAATATCATTGATAAACCTATTCATGTAATTGCTGAGGAGGATAATGTGCAAGTAGAAGTTGCGATGCAATACAATACTTCTTATAGCGAAAATATCTATTCTTTTGTCAATAATATTAAAACGATTGAGGGCGGTACGCACGTCAATGGTTTTAGAAGAGCAGTCAATCGTTTGTTCAAAAATTATGGCGATGAGAATAAATTGTTCAGTAAATTAAAATTTGCTATTGCTGGGGAGGATTTTAGAGAAGGCTTAACAGCTATTATTTCTGTAAAAGTACCAGAACCGCAATTTAAAGGACAAACAAAAAGTGAATTAGGTAACTCAGAAGTAACTAGTATTGTTTCTCGTGCAGTAGGTACTTCCTTGAAGCACTTTTTGGAAGAAAATCCAAAATTAGCGAAACGCATTATTGATAAAGTCATTTTAGCAGCAACGGCTCGTCATGCAGCTCGTAAAGCGCGTGAGCTTGTTCAGCGTAAAAATGCTTTAACTGGAACTGGACTTCCAGGGAAATTAGCGGATTGTAGTTCGCGAAAACCTGAAGATAGTGAAATATTCTTAGTCGAGGGAGATTCGGCGGGTGGTACTGCAAAGCAAGGACGTGATCGTCACACACAAGCAATTTTACCATTGCGTGGTAAAATTCTTAATGTGGAAAAAGCATTGGAACACCGCATTTATGAAAATGAAGAGATTAAAAATATTTTTACCGCGCTTGGTGTCCGAATGGAAGAAAATGAAGATGGCGAACGGGTTTTAAATATTGAAAAACTGCGTTATCATAAGATCGTTATTATGTGTGATGCCGACGTAGATGGTAGTCACATTGTTACTTTGATTTTAACTTTCTTCTTTAGATATATGCGCCCGTTAATTGAATCTGGCTATATTTATATCGCTGCACCTCCATTATATTTGGTGAAAAGAGGCAAGCAATCTCGTTATTGTTGGAATGAGGCGGAACGTCTTAAAGCAGTAGACGATTTAGGAAAAGGAAATGAAAGTGGTGTGAATATTCAACGATACAAAGGTCTTGGTGAAATGAATGCTGAGCAACTTTGGGAAACTACAATGAATATCGAGACACGTATTTTACGTCAAGTAAAAATTGAAGATTTAGTTGAAGTTGATCGTGTATTTTCTATGTTGATGGGCGATGAAGTTCCTCCTCGTAGAGCATTTATTGAAGAAAATGCTAAATATGCTAAGATTGATATTTAATCAATTAATATAATTTTTATACTGAAAAGGATCATTGTTTAAAAAAACAATGATCCTTTTTTTATTTTTTAAAAAATATTTATTCTTGAAGTATTATGATTTTTTGATTTAAGTATTTAATAATCAGTGTTTTATAGTTGTTATTTGTTTAAGCAAAACTTTAAAACTTTAATTTAGAATGATTAAAATAATTTTTTTTTGAAAAAGGAGTAGGGGGATTCCGAATTGGCTTTGTCTTATAAGCGAACAACAAAACATTTGACCTTTACGGAAAAATGAAAAAACACAAGGAAGTGCGCGCTTCTTAAATTAATCTAAGAAAAATTAATTCATTTAAGGAAAGTAGAAGAGTACAATCGGAATATATAATAAATCACTGCCGAATTTTCTGCTACCAAAAAATTAAAATTTTAAACAAGAATAGAATGATGAAAGTAATTAAATTAGGATTCTGCACGCTTATATTGAGTTTGATGCTAACTTCCTGTGAAGACGAAGGATTATTAGGCGGATTAGTAGGAGATAACGACAATAATAATGAAAGTTTCTTCGGCTTATTTGCTGAGAATGATGATGATGATTCTCTTGATATATCTTGTGTTGAGTTTGTTTATCCCCTCACTTTAACTTTTCCAGACGGGACAACTTCAACCGTTAATAATGAAGGAGAATTAGAACAAGCCATTAATACAGCAACAAGTACAGGTGATTTTCCAACAATTAATTTTCCTATTCAAGTAATTGGCGACAATGAATTACCTGTAAGTGTAGCGGATGAAGAAGCGCTTTGTGAGTTATTTGAAGAATGCTTCGAGGAGGAGGAGGATTGTGAGTGTGGAGAAGAGGATGAATGTTTTGAAATTAATTACCCGATTACCATTGTCTTGCCTGATGGAAGTAATGTAACAGTAAATGATGATGAGGCACTAGAAAATGCAATTGATGATTATTATGACCTTAATCCAAATGATTCTGGAGACGTAACATTGATTTACCCAATTACTGTAACGATGTTTGAGGATTCTTCTACCGTTGTGATTAATAATGATGATGATTTAGACGATTTATTAGAAGATTGTTATGGAGATGATGATTTTGAGGAATGTTTTGATATTCAATTCCCTATTAGCATCGCAATGCCTGATGGTTCTACGATTGTAACGAATACTTATGAAGAATTAGATAGCCTTTACGAAGCATGGGAACAAGCCAATCCGAATGCGACAAATGACCCAGAACTAGTTTTTGGAATCACGGTAATTTTGGAAGATGGAACAACACAAGTAATTAACAATGAAGACGAATTAGAAGGTTTGTTAGAAGATTGTTTTGATCACGAGTGTGAAATGGTAAGAGGAACGGATGTTGTACTTGGCGCATCAGATGCATCAGTTGGACGAATGGTACTTAAAAAGAGTAAAATAACCGCAAAGCAAGCAAAAAAAGCTTCTAAAAATTAACGAGTAGTAGTAGTAGTTTATAGATTTCTTATAATGTTAATGACAGTAGTTAAGCCTATCCTTGAGCAAGGGTAGGCTTTTTCTATTTTTATCCTATTGAAAATGAATGGATATTATTATGTTTGCCTACTTTTTAATTTAAAATTACCAATTGAGCCATGAAAAAAATCGTTGTTGCGTCGAAAAATCCAGTAAAAGTCCAATCTGCTTTGGATGGTTTTAGAGAAATGTTCCCAAATGAGATCTTTGAAGCGGAGGGAATTTCTGTGTCTTCTGGTGTAAGTGATCAGCCTATTGGTGATGAGGAAACCTTCACTGGTGCACTCAATCGAGCAAAATCCGCACAGCAAAAAATGGTCAATGCCGATTATTGGGTTGGAATCGAAGGCGGAAATATCGCAGAAAAGGGAGAAATGGAAGTCATGGCTTGGATTATCGTATTGTCGAAAGACAAAATGGGAAAAGCACGAACCGCTGGGTTTTTCTTGCCGCCTCGTATCGTAGAATTAGTGAATGAAGGCTATGAATTGGGACATGCCGATGATATTGTATTTGGCGTATCTAACTCTAAGCAAACGGGCGGATCGTCGGGGTTGTTGACTGATAATATAATGACACGTCTTAGATTCTATGTGCCTGCTGTTATTTTGGCATTAATCCCTTTTAAAAATCCAACTTTGTTTTGATTGTTTGATTGTGTCGCTGCGCTGATTGTATGATTGAAAAGATTGTGAAATTGACTTGAAACAAAATATAAGTTTTCTAGCACATATTCACAATCACACAATCACACAATCACACAATCACACAATCACACAATCACAACAATCACACAATCATCGATCAAGATTCTTCAAATCGTATATTTTTATACCTTTATAATCACCGATTTCATTTTCTTTAAAAGATTGAATAGCTTCTTTGTTCAAGTAGTTTTGGTCATGAACGACAAGATATTCTGCACCGCGTTTGATAAATTCACGCATCCAACTTTCTGATAAAGGCGCACCAGAAATACCAACCCATTCCGTAAAACCAGGGCGATTGATTAAATATAATGTTGAATTTGGGCTAATATCTGGAACACTTACTACTAAGTCATGCTCATGAATACCAATACCTTTAATATAAGATTGAAACTCATTTTCATATAAATGAGTATTGGGTTTGAAACTCAATTTGCCATTATAACGGTCGTGAATACTCGATTTTGCATGCCAAATATTGATTACCAAAAATAGGATTGTTGCTACTTTTAAAATCCAAGAACTGAAAATATGTGGATAATGCTCTTTTAAAATCATAATACCTCCGATCAAGACAAAAATGACAAACATATATCCTGGAATGACATAATAATCATGATCCATAAATTGATAATAGAACAATTGGAAAATCATGAAACTGCCAAAGAAGGTTAATAAAACTAAGGAATATAAAAATGAATTGATTTTCTTCCGACCCAATAAAATGACAGTTGCCACAAAAATAATAAGGTAATGCGTGAGCGTAAAAAAGTAATAACCAGACCAAAAATACAGAACACGATAAATCGTATAAGTGAACCAATCCATTCTATCAATGGTCCAAGGCGCTTTGGGTGAGCTTAAAAAATAAGCGACATGATGCGATTCATTAAATAATGCGCCCAAAATATACCAACCAGCAACTACTCCAACAACAACCGCGAAAACGCCAATCGTATGCCAAGTATGCTTAAATATTTTCTCTTGATTTTTGAAACGTGCCCAGCCAAACCATTCTAACAAAAATACGCAACCCAGCGCCACAACACTAACTAACATCGTGATTTTGAGCAAACCTGCAATCATAAAAAACAGCCCCGCAATATAAAGCGATTTTAATTTTTCATGTTTATGATAGGACATAAAACTACTCCAACCCATCAGAATAAAAGCAAATGAAGGCACATCCGTCAAGTAATTATTACCATAATAGGTAATAATAGGTGCGGAAAAGAGGAGGAGCGGAATGATATAAGCGAAAAACAAACTATTCGTAATTTGGAAAGTCATCTTAAATAAAGCCATCAATCCAATGAATAGAATTAACAAATTAAGGAAACGTGGAATAAATTCATGTGCCCCAAAGACCTTGTATAATTGAGCAGAAATGTAATATAATCCAGGAAATTCTCCGACCATATAGCCATCGCCTTCCAAACGATTGTGCAATCGCGGATGATTAATTGACCGATTATATTGATAATAATTCATCGAAAAAGACGCACAATCCGCTTGTCTCCAAGTGTGTGTGGACTGCGGTTTGTAAAATGTTGTATGATGATAATCAAATAAAAAAGCCAACAATAAGAATAAAACAGTAAATAAGCTATAATGTATTAGTCGCATGATCATTGATTGAAGGACAAATTTATTAATTTTTATCGCTAAGTTCCCTTAAAAGTTGAAAGTAAAAGAAAAATAAGGAATTTCTTTTGTATTGAATTAGTTTTGTAATCTTAAACAGCATTTTTATGCTATAATACGTTTTACTAATAATCCCATGAAGTGAACTAAATTGTAGAACTACTATCTTCTTTCAGTTAAAACCAATAAAAATGAAACGTTTAAAGTTACAATTACTATTATTATTTTTAACCATCTTCTCGCTGAATAGCTGTATGAATGATGATTGTACGAGAGAAATGCGCTATATCAAATATACGCCCGTATATATGACAATGGACGGAGTAAAAGAAATTAAAACACTGCCAGCTAAAACATTAGAAACTCCAGGAAAAATTTATTTTTATAATAATTATATCTTCGTTAACGAACGAAATAAAGGGCTTCATATTATTGATAATTCCAATCCTGATGCACCCAATAATTTAGCTTTCATTAGTATTCCTGGAAACAATGATATGGCAATAATAGGCGATTATTTATATGCAGATAATGGGAAAGATTTAGTCACGATAGATATTTCAAATCCAATGAATGTTCAGGTATTGGATAGAGAATTGAATGCCTTTGGTGAATTGACTGAATATGAAAAAGGTTATCTAGTATATTACAATGAAGAAGAAGTATCTGAAGTAATTGAATGTGATTCAGATGAGTTTTTCACGATTAGAGGAAATGTACTAATGGATAAGAATTCGAGTGAGGCTTTTAGTCAAAGTTCTTCTACTAGTAGTACTGTAACAAGTGGTGTAGGTGGTTCAATGGCACGTTTTACAATCACACAAGGGCATTTATATGCAGTAGATAACTTTCAAATGAATATTTTTGACATCTCTAGTAATCCTGCTGCACCTGTCGAATTATCCGAAGTTAATATTGGTTGGGGAATAGAAACAATCTTCCCATATCAAGATAAATTATTCATTGGCTCTAGTAATGGGATGTTTATTTTTGATAATAGCAATCCAGCAGCACCAACTCAGTTAAGTTCTTTTGCTCATGCAAGAGCCTGTGATCCTGTTTTTGTAAAGGATAATTATGCTTATGTAACATTGAGATCTGGAACTTGGTGTGAAGGATTTTCTAATCAAATAGACTTGATTGATATTACTAATTTGACACGTCCTGTTTTGACTAAAACTTTTGAAATGGATAATCCTCATGGTCTATCTATTCATGACAATAATTTATTTTTGTGTGAAGGTGATTTTGGTTTAAAAGCGTTTGATATTTCCGATCCTAAAAAATTAGATAAAAATAAACTGGATCAAATCAAAGATATTCATGCTTATGATGTGATTTCTGTACCAAATAGCAATAATTTATTGGTTATCGGAAAAGATGGTTTGTATCAATATGACGCACGAGATGCGGATAAATTAGAATTAATTAGTAAAATCGAAGTCGTTAAATAATAATTGCTTATCTCAGCTTGATCTAAAGATCGGATATTTTCAAAAGTATCCGATCTTTTACTTATATAAAAAACTAATCTCTAACTATGAAACCATTATATATTGGTCTATTCTTATTGTGCTTATCTTTTAATAGTTTTGGTCAAAAAAAATCAGCTCGTTGGTACAAAGAAGCCACAGTAGAGTTAAATAATGGCAGTATTTTAAAAGGAAAATTATTAGAATCATCTGATGATATTATTAAAATAGAAATTCTTGGTGGTAGTATTTTTGTTTATCCCAGAAGTGAAGTAAACTCTGTTCA
>CAKZLL010000264.1 GCA_937125475.1 uncultured Saprospiraceae bacterium
TTTACTTTTTACTGCGTTGCCTTTTTCTTGCATAGCTCACTATGTGGCGTAAAAAGCGCCTTGTAAAAAATAAAATTTATCCCGCAATATTGGGTAAGTTATTTATTTCCTTGTCCCTAAAATTTATGAATTTGCAATAAGCAATAATTATATAATAAATTCTGTCCGTTTTTCAACAGTTCATTATTTTCTTAATGAAGAAGGTACAAAATATGCTTTTTTTAAGAAAAAGGCATCTTCATTCCTATGACAATTGTATGAAAACTCAATATCAACCTATTTTTTATTATAGGCATCCATTTTTGCTTTAGCTCTTATTAAAATATCATAAAATTTCTTTACATCCTCTATTCCTGACAATGCAACTTGTCTTTTTTCTTTCGCCACAGCAATTGCCCTAAATTGCATATAATAACTAAACACAAGCTCCTTTGTTGCTTCATCTAACTTAACTCTATAACCTACTCCAAAACCATTAGTAGTCACAGTACCTCCATAATTATTATACTTCCCATTCATAATCGCGTTATAAACACTCGTATCTTGCTGTGTAGCAAAATTCTCTGTCAATTGAATAATTGAAGTATCGACCATTTCCAATAAATCATCTACACTCCTCTCTTCAAGTGATGTTCCATGTCTACGATCAAAAAGACTCGCCCCTTCTTCAAGCTCCTCTTCTGGTTTTTCATAATCAACAGAAAGAACTAAATCTTTTGGGCTATCTTCTTTCATAAAATCCCGCTTCACTTCATTCATTTCAAATTTAATACCTCCAATCTTCTCTTTTAGATTTCCGCTTGTCGAAGATTGACATTGCACACAAAGAATCAGAATAAGTCCATAAAAAACATGGTTAAATTTTAACATAAGTTATATTGTTTGATTATTATAAAATTGCTATTTACTCGCCTGCTGACTAGTTTGGATAACACGTAAAAACTTATACCCAAATGCTTAAACGGTTAGTCATAGTTTTCCATCGCTTTCTTCGTTTTCACTAAAATAGCATGAAATTTCTTTACATCTTTTATTCCAGAAAGCGGAATGCGTGTTTCTTTAGGAGATTGTCTAAATGCTGGAAACTGCATATAATAATTAAAAACATACTTATTCGTGACACTATCTTTTTTTATCCTAAAACCCACTCCAAAGTCATTCACTAATGCTCCATAACTTGTAAGTCCTCCCTGTTTTATATCTTCCTCAACAAATATATCATGTCTCGCATTGTTCTCTTCTGTATTTTGAATAATAGATGTGTCAATCATACTTACTAAATTTTCTACATCGTCTTCATCCAACATATGCGCATAAGATGGATTATCATCATTTTTTCGCTCCCAATCCGTGATAGCACTTTCTGGTTTTAGACAATCAATAGTGAGATTTAAGACCATTGGACTATTTTCATTGAAAAAATCTTTGTTCGTTTCGTATGTACGAAAGTTAATATCATTGATCTTATCTTCAAACATGTTATCTGTTTGTTGGCATTGTTGAAAAAATAATACAATTAACCCGAAAAATAAATAATTTAATTTTGACATGACAGTAATGTTTTATTGTTATAAAATAGGAATAATTCTTTTGATTGGATAAAGGAATTTGCCTTAGGTATAGGCATAAAAAAAGCCAACTTATGATAAGTTAGCTTTTAATAAAGTGGGAAATACTGGATTCGAACCAGTGACCCCCTGCTTGTAAGGCAGGTGCTCTAAACCAACTGAGCTAATCTCCCTAAGATTGTAATTATAATTATATTTGGTTAAACTTTGAAAAAGTGTGGGAAATACTGGATTCGAACCAGTGACCCCCTGCTTGTAAGGCAGGTGCTCTAAACCAACTGAGCTAATCTCCCATTTTCATATTTAACTATCTATTTTTGTAAATAGTTTTATAAGCTTTATTTTTTACTGCTCTTTTGCAATGCGGATGCAAATATAAGACGTTTTTATTTTTATTCAAACACTTGAAGCATTTTTTTTCAAAAAAAATTCCTAATCTATTTTTCAAACCATAATAATTTGACTTAATTCGTTATAAATCAAACTATTACGATTTGAAAAAAATTTAAAAAATATTTTTATTAAAAAAAGATAAGTGAAGGCATTTTTTATTAATTCCTAAATTTCTACCGATTTCCATTTTCCTTTTCTAAAAATATAAATCGCGAGCAATGTTAGGCAAACTTCACTAATCACAACTGCCCAATATACGCCTACGGGGCCCCAATTGTTCATTTGCGCCAAAACGTAAGCCAAAGGAATTTGTATCATCCAAAACGCAACAATATTGATAAAAGTAGAAGTTCGGGTATCGCCTGCGCCTCCAAATGCTTGATTAATCACCATTCCATAGCCAAAAAAGATATAACCTAAAGAAAAGATCTTGAGTGCTTCTGTCCCAATTCTGATCACATCTGGATCATCATTAAAAATACGAAGCAGAGGTTCTGCCCAAATAAAGTAAATAATAGAAATCACAAATAGGAAAACAGCATTCGCGAATGCGGCTCGCCAAACGGATTTTTCTGCTCGTTCGGGCTCGTTTGCTCCAAGATTTTGCCCGATGAGTGTCGCGCCTGCATTAGCAATTCCCCAAGCTGGCAAAATCGTAAAAATGATAATTCGGATCGCCAAACCATAGCCATTGACTGCATCTGTTCCAAACTCAGAAATAAAACGCATCATAAAAATCCAACTAGCCGAAGAAATAATGTATTGCCCTGCTCCTGTGACCGCAACATTGCTAATTTTCGCTAAAATGTTATAATTTGGTTTGAAATAACCTTTTATTAATTTGACCACTCTTTCTCCTTTAAACAGGATGTATAACTGAAATAACACGCCTATACTTCGACCAATTGTCGTAGCAACTGCCGCTCCTACCACACCCATTTCTGGGAAAATACCAATACCAAAAATCAATAATGGATCTAAAACGATATTAATAATATTAGCAATCCAAAGCGAACGCATTGCCATCGAAGCATCTCCTGCACCCCGAAAAATACCGTTGAGGATAAACAGAAGCATAATGACGATATTTCCACCGAGCAAAATTTGAGTGTAAGGCACACCAATTTCAAGAACTGCCTCAGACGCGCCCATCATCAATAAAATATCTTTGGCGAAGAAAATACCAATCATACTGATAATAAGCGACACACCTCCTGCCAAAATCACGGATTGAGCTGCTGCTCTGCCTGCTGCTTCTGGATCTTTTTCACCGATCCGACGCGCAACCATTGCCGCTGCGCCGATACTAATACCAATCGCAAGAGAATAGATAATTGTAGCAACTGTCTCAGTCAAAATAACTGTTGCGAAAGCTTCATTGCTGACTTGACTTACAAAATAGGCATCCACAATAGCAAAAAGCCCTTCGCCAAACATTTCGATAATCATCGGGACAGATAGTAAAAGTATCGCTTTATTAATACTGCCTGTTGTATAGTCCGTTTCGGTTCCACGAATCGCTTCTCCAATCGTTTTTATAATTTTTCTCATGTAGTTAGTTGCTTTGATTTTCTTGTAGTTGAAAGCAATCGTATAAGGCTTATTTTTCCAAAATAGTTTCCTCTTAGAAAAATAGTTTTGCGTGTGGTTTTGTTAATTAAAATTGTCAAAGAACCATTAAAACAAAAGGAAAAACAATCCTATTTCAAAAATTTTACAACAATCTCCATATTTGTCTCACCAGATGCAACTACATCTTGATGATTTTTGATTGAATAACCTTTGCTAGGTTCGTAAATGAGTTCTTTTTCTGCGGTAAAAATACGTTGAGAGGCGTTCGTTGAGATTCTAATTTTTATTACCTCTCCTCGATCTTTATCAATTATGATTTTTCTAATTTTTAATTTCTCGACAGTTGCTTCATAAGTAATTTGATTAGCTGTTTCTACAACTTTGTATTTATCTTTCCAAGAAGATTTGTTAATATTGGAATTAATGAAAATGGCTAACTCCTTTTTCATATCAAAATCAGTGAGTTCTTTGGTTTGGGCTTTACCATTTAATGTGACTGTTTTTTTAATTTTTTGATAAGGGAAGTCTTTAATTTCTTTTTCAAAAAAAGCCTCTAAGTCAAAAAAAGTAATTGCTGAATTATCAATTTCAACCTTTGGCTCAGATTGGCAAGCCGATAAAATGATGAGGAACGATAGGACTAATATATTTTTACTCATTGTACTGTTTTGTTTATTCTTATAAGGATCAGATCTTTTTTAAGCATGATCCGATCCTTTATTTACAGAATCTTGCATCAAAAGTTTAGATTTCTTCTAATATCACTTCACCATCCATCGCGGCAGGTGCTTCAATATTCAGTAATTTCAAGATTGTAGGCGCGACATCCGCCAATTTTCCATCTTTCAATTTTAAACCAGATACATCATTTGCCACAAAGAAACAAGGTACAGGATTAGTCGTATGTGCTGTATTAGGCGTTCCATTTGGATTAATCATTGTATCAGAATTTCCATGATCAGCAATAACAATTGCTGCATAATCATGTTTTTTCAACGTAGCAAACAAATCAATTAGACAAGTATCAACGGCTTCTGCCGCTTTCATTGCTGCTTGAAAATCCCCCGTGTGACCAACCATATCCGCATTCGCATAATTCAAACAAATAAAATTAGGTGCTTTGTCCTCAATATGTTGCTTGATTTTTTTGGTCATTTCAAACGCGCTCATTTCTGGCTTCAAATCATAAGTTGCTACTTTTGGTGAAGGCACGATAATTCGTTCTTCATTTTCAAAACTAGCCTCTCTCCCACCATTAAAGAAAAAAGTAACGTGCGGATATTTTTCCGTTTCCGCAATGCGCAATTGTGTTTTTCCAGCTTTCGCCAAAACTTCCCCCATCGTTTCGGTAATATCTTCTTTTTCAAAAAGAACATTCATTCCCTTGAATGCTGCATTATAATTTGTCATTGTAACGAAATGCAACGGCAAAGTCGTCATACCATGTTCTGGCATATCCGTTTGCGTCAATACTTCGGTAATTTCTCTTGGTCGATCTGTTCTAAAATTATAGAAAATCACGACATCTCCTTCCGCAATTTTTCCAACAGGATTACCTGCTTCATCCACTTTAATAATAGGCTGAACAAACTCATCTGTCAAGTTATTTTCGTATGCTTTTTCGATAGATGCAGCAATATCCGTCGTCGGTTCACCTGTTCCATTGACCAATAAATCATACGCCAATTTGATCCGTTCCCAACGCTTATCTCGATCCATCGCATAATATCGACCAACTGCAGAAGCAATTTCTACGTTCTGGTTCTCGATGTGCGTTTCAACAGTTTTCACATACTCCAAACCGCCTTTAGGATCAGTATCACGACCATCCATAAAAGCATGAATAAATGTCTTTGGTACGCCTTGTTCTTCCGCTATATCACATAAGGCTTTAAGATGATTGATGTGAGAATGCACACCACCATCAGATAATAAACCCAAGAAATGAACGTTTTTATCATGTGTCTTTGCGTGACTGAGTGCCTTAACTAGCGTCTCATTAGTGTGAAGTAACCGTTCATTGATAGACTTATTAATACGTGCTAAAGCTTGATAAATAACACGTCCAGCACCAATATTCAAATGCCCAACTTCTGAGTTTCCCATTTGACCGTCAGGTAAACCAACTTGACCACCATAAGTAACCAATTCAGAATTAGGATATTTTTGATATAAGCTATCAACAAAAGGCGTATTTGCTTGGGCAATCGCACTGATAGATGGATCAGGACTATGTCCCCAACCATCAAGGATAATAAGGATTGCTTTTTGATAATTTTTCACAATAATTAATTTTTTTTTAAATAGTCATTTTAATTTACCCCAAAATTATAAATGTATTAGTCAATTCTATAACTTAAATGACATTAAGTCTTAACAAAAGATTAAGTTTATAGTAAACAAGTTGTCACATTTTAAAAAAAAGGAACATTTTTTAAATATATTACGTATAATAGTTTGCAGAAAGGTTTACTTTTTCGTTTTTAGTTTGATTAAAATATAAATGATTTATAAAAATTCTAAAATCAATAGTTATAAGCTAAAATTTACAAAATAATAGAACGAGCGTATTTAATTTTTCAAAGGAGCTAAAACTAAAAACCATGAAAAAAACAATTTTCATTTTATCAATAATCATCCCATTATTCGCTTTTACTACAATCAATACGGTGATGTTTTCAGGTATTATTAATGCTTTTAAAGCTGGAGATGCGACTCAACTTTCTACTTATTTTGATAGCAAAGTTGAAATTTCAGTCCTTGACAAAGAGGATGTATATAGTAAAACAGAAGCTGAAGGTGTTATTAATAAATTTTTCAGTGCAAATAAACCTACTGCTTTTTCAAAAGAACATGAAGGCACTTCTCCTTCTGGCGCAAATTACTGTATCGGTATTTTGAAAACGGCGAAAGGTCCTTTCCGCGTATTCATTCACGCAAAAGCATCGGGAGGTAAAAAAATCATTCAACAAATTCAAATTGAAGAAGAGTAATTTAATTGATAATGGAGAATTGACAATTGATAATGCCTAGATTGGCGTGAATTATTTCCATTATTTTAATAATAATCAAAAGGGGATTTTCAAGTTTACATACTTGAAAATCCCTTTTATAATTAATTTCCAGACCAACTTTGTCGTTGTCAATTCTCAACTTTCAACTCTCCATTCTCAATTAACAACATTAATTTCCAATAGCGAAGAAAAACGCTCCATGCAGTGAGCGAACTGATGATAAAACCAACTCGACCATCTAAAATACCGCCTTTTAGGATGAAGTGTTTAAAGAAGCGAAAAGCTGGTTTGACCAATAGATGAAAGAAAGTGACTTTGGGTGTTTTTTTCATATAATCGCGAGCCGCCCAATCAGCATATCGATGAATTTTTTTAAGATAATCCGCTACGCTTTTAAATGTATTATGTGTCAATTTTTCTTTTAACCAATCTACTTTTACACCTGTTGTAATAATTTCAGCATGAACATGTAATGGCTCGTAACGACATGTTTTTTTGAATAAACGAATGACTTTATCATTTTGAAGTCCGCTGTATTTCACTTCTTTTCCCATAAAAAAGTTGATGCGTTTAATCCAATAAGCATCTGCCTTAGGGCTTTTTAGCACCGTTTCGATTTCTGTTTTCAATTCAGGCGTTACTCTTTCATCCGCATCTACTAACAAAATCCAATCATGACTCGCCTGAGGAATTGCCCAATTTTTTTGACTCGCTGAATTTTCATAGGCTCGCTGAACAATAAAATCAGTATATTCTCTCGCAATTGATAAAGAACTATCTGTACTAAATGAATCTACCACCATAATTTCATCCGCCCATTTAACAGACTCCAATACGCCTCTAAGATGTATTTCTTCATTGAAACACGGAATAATTGCCGTGACTTTGTTCATATTCAATCCAATTTTTGAATTAGGAATAAAGAATAAATAGTGTTAGGAATATACAATTATAGATAATCAATGTTTTATAAAAAAATACACTATCTATCCCTAAGATAATAACTTCAAAGCTAATAACTATCCATTGCTAAATTACAAAGGACGAAAAAAGTTTTGAAAGTGGTTAAATTGGACACAAAAAATCCTGAAAAGAAAGCAAAAATAATAAAAACAACAAATAAAGCGAATACAAAATGTTACATATTTTTTTTTTATCCGATAAAAAAAAAACCTAAACACCTATAATTCAATAAATTAAACAATAATTTATTTTATTTTTTTATCGGTACTTTTATCTTAAGGCATTCGGCTATTCAATCAATTTGTCTCATCTTTGTATTGGTCAAAGCAAATACTTCACCCTCTTATATCCATTAACACACTATTTGCCGAGACACTTTTATAGATTGCGCTCCACCCTATAAAAAATAAAAGAAAGTAAGAGCTACATACAATAAATGAATAGAATTTTTCTTAAAGTGCGACCGACTAGTCGCACTTTTGCTTTTCTAGAACTAAATTAAGGCTAAAGATAGATTAAAAAATTCGCCTTTTTCTTTTTTCAGGTCTTATATTTTAAAATAATTTTTTTGATTAAAACAATTGGTTCAAATAATAATGGCTGTATTCAATAATGCCATAAAATACCTATAATAATTATCATATCTTTCAGACTTGTATGGCAGCTAGTGATTTATAAAAAACAATTTGTCTTTGATCTATAACATAAGAAATTAACCTTAAACTATTAAGAATTAGTAACTGATTTTTAATTCCCTGTTAAAGCTTCGTTATCTTTCCGTTGTCTTGCTTTATTCTCTTTAAAATCAATTATCTTTGAACTATAAATTCATCCATTTTTTTTCAAAAATTAAGCATAAATCAACTTTTTAAAGTGAATAAAAATCTAAACAATCATCAATTCTTAGTATTTCTTTTGTTTTTAGGACTTATGTTTTCCAGTTGCGAAAGCAAGATTGCAGAAATGCAACGGGAACTATCGAAACAAGATTTGCAAAAAGAACGAATTGAAGAAGTCGAGATGTTTTATAGCGATTCAGCTATTGTAAGAATGCGTATTCAAGCGCCTTTGATGTTCAATCATATTCAAGCAGGCAAGGAAAAAAAAGAGTTTCCAGAAGGATTAAAGGTTGATTTTTTTAATGAGCGTGCCACTGTGACTAGTACGCTAACCGCCAAATATGCCATTCAGCACCAGCGCGAAAATCGCATTGTTATTCAAAAAAATGTAGTTGTAAAAAGCGTCAATGGCGAAATGCTCGAAACGGAAGAACTCATTTGGGACGAATTACACAAAGAATTATATACTGATAAGGCAGTCAAGATTTCAACAAAAGATGAATTGATTTATGGCTATGGTTTTAGATCTAATCAAGAATTTACGGAATGGAAAATCAATAAAGTGAACGGTCGATTCAATGTAGATAACCTTGACGAAGATTTTTAAACTACTCTAATTCTGCCTATGCGACTTCTGTTTCTTTTGCTGCTTTTTGTGTTATGGTAGTAAAAGAGACTAATGAAAACAGCCTTATTGTCACCCAAAACAACCTATTTCTTATTATTAATAGCTGCGGTTTTATGGCTTTATTCCTTTGCTAAATCCGCTACTCAAAGCCAAAATATCACTCAATTAGAAGAAATTTGGGTCAATAATCTCCCCAAAGCCAATAAAACCATTGCCAAAAGTCAATTAAAAACCCAAATGCGTGTCACTTTTGCCATCATTAAACGACCTGACGACCAACCTATTTTAGCTAATATTGACAGCTTACTTATTTTTCAAAATCAAACTATCCAATCTTTAGAAAAGCCGCAATTAGCCAGTTATCAACTTCAAGAAGAGATTGAAAAATTCAATTCAAAATACCAAAACTTACTTCATAATTTAAGCAAAAAATACCCAATCATTCAATCAGAGGAGATTAATACTATTACTAAAGAATTTCGCAATTACGATTATTTTGAATCTCCTACGAATAATTCCTTTTTACAACAACAACTCGCTCAAAACTATATTTATCGGACAACAAACGGAACAATCAACTATTTAGCTAATAAAGTTGGAGGTACTATTATGCATTGTGGTTATCGAAGGATTGAACCACAAATTAGATTCAATTCTACTTTACGAAAAGGAAAAAACTCAGAAGGAAAACTTTTTTTAAAAACATTTTATTCCCCTTGTGCTGGTAGTAGTTCTAATAATAGTTATTCTAAACAAATGAAAATTAATGACCAATATTATGATATAAAAGGATCAGGTTTCCAGCGCATAACCAAAGTATTTTCTGATACTTCTCCTCAACATTTTAAGATAGAACAAGAAGTCTATAAACATAAAATACGAAATGATAAAATTATTATTGATACAGTTAAGATTCAAGAAACTTTTGTGATATATCCACAAATAAAAAAATAACACTATGACTACCAAACAGACTATTTTATTCGTTCTTTCGCTTATTTTAATTGGAAGTTGGTTCATTGTTCATTTCTTAAAAGATGATCGACCAACTTATAAATCCCTAACCTCTCAAATGACATTCTATCGAAATACTTCTATCATGATTGGTGATGAAGCAAAAAACTTGATCCATGAAGCAGAACGGGCTATTGAAAAAAGCCCCGATCAAAAGCCAATTGTAGGTATCATGCACGAAATATCAACCATTTTGAGTGATTTCTATGCCGAGTTTGACCAATTTGGAAGCGCGTTTTATCAGTACACCAAAGGAGACTTCCCTTTTCGTCGAGTCTATTTTTTGCCAATTGATTATAATAAAACTCTTCCCGTAAAAACTGCAATCAAGGAATTAGAAGTAGATCAATTCAATAGCAAAAAAACACTTGCTGCATTAGAAAAAGTAATTTTTAAAAGTACAGAAAGCCTTGACATATCACAATCTATACTTAATGAGTATCACCAAAAACAAAGAGAGATATTAAAAGATAATCGTGTTTTTTCTCTTTTAAATAATAAAAAGAAATGGCTTGCTAGCTTAAAAAAGCAAGATGTTGTTCACGCCAAATCACAGCTAGTCGCACTTAGATATGAACTAAATTACTTGAAATGGCAATTATTAGAAAATACACAGGAGTTAATACAAAAAGATAAAAATTTAGTTAAAGAAGCCTATATGATTGAAATGCATACAGATAGACAACCAATTGTCGGTAAGCCTTTTACGATGGATTTCATGCTCAATACTTATATTAACATGAAAGATTTAGAGATTAAGTTGAATGGCAAAAAAATGATCCATAAAGATGGTTTAGCAACCTATAACTACACACCTAAAACAGCAGGAATGAAACGTTTTCATTTAGAATTTTCTATAAAAAACCCTTTTACAGGAAAAACAGATCAGTTTAGAAATGTAAAAAAAGTATATGTCAATTAATACATTCTAAGCATCGGATTAATTACTTCCGATGCTTAGAATTGATGACTTAATTATTTTTTTTCTTCAAGTTTGAATTATCCATATTCGCATCTTCAAGCGGCTCTATCCAATCCAACTCTTTAATCAAATTATCAAAAGCTTCGATAATTGGGAATAAATCCT
>CAKZLL010000265.1 GCA_937125475.1 uncultured Saprospiraceae bacterium
AGGTATTAATTGAGCCTCTTTTTCTAATGAAGAAGACAACAAAACGGGTTTTCCTGCTTGCCCATTTTCAATTTGAGCAAAACGATTATCTGCGTCTTTATTCATTAATCCTTTCAATATTTTTTCGGCAGGTCTTTCTTTTAATGGTTTTTCCGCTAGTTTCACCTTACATACCTTGAAGGTTTGTGCATAATTGATTGATGAAAAGAATAAAACGATGAGCACGGTTGATATGATAGTTTTCATTAGTTTTATTTTTTAATTATAAATAATTTTACTGATTAGATGTAATTATTCCCTGAATTGGTGGTTCAGCGTTTACTTTCTAACGAAAGATTTCCTAAAATATGTCAAACACACCCATTATTAAATACAAAAGCGGTTTTTCTACCATGAGAAAAACCGCTTTTATATTTAATATATAACATAGGTAGGGCAAAGGCATGCCTTTGCCCTACGAATTATTTATGCTTTACCTAAAGCTTTCAACATTGTATCACCAATTGCAGCAGGAGATTCAACTACATGAATACCACATTCTGCCATAATACGCATTTTGGCAGCAGCCGTATCGTCTTCACCACCAATGATCGCACCTGCATGTCCCATTGTACGACCTTTAGGAGCAGTTTGACCAGCGATAAACCCAACTACAGGTTTTGTACCAAATTCTTTAACATAATGAGCTGCATCCGCTTCCATACTTCCGCCAATCTCACCAATCATTACGATTGCGTCAGTATCTGGATCTTCCATTAATAACTTAACTGCATCTTTAGTAGTTGTTCCAATGATTGGATCACCACCTATTCCGATACAAGTTGATTGTCCTAAACCAGCTTTAGTGATTTGGTCAACCGCTTCATAAGTCAAAGTACCTGAACGAGAAACGATTCCAATTCTACCTGGATTGTGAATAAACCCTGGCATAATACCAACTTTTGCTTCTCCTGGTGTCATAACACCTGGGCAGTTAGGTCCAACTAAACGCGTTCCTCTTTTGTCGATATATGCTTTGGCTTTCACCATATCTTGAACAGGAATACCTTCAGTGATACAAATCACAACACCAATACCAGCATCTGAAGCTTCCATAATAGCATCTGCTGCAAAACGAGGTGGTACGAAAATAATAGAAACATCCGCTCCAGCTTTATCTACTGCTTCTGCAACAGTGTTGAATACTGGTTTGCCAAGATGTTCTTTTCCGCCTTTTCCTGGTGTAACACCGCCTACTACGTTCGTTCCGTACTCAATCATTTGACCTGCATGAAAAGTTCCTTCTTTTCCTGTAAATCCTTGTACAATGATTTTAGAATCTTTATTTACTAAAACTGACATATTATATAGATTATATAAACTTTGAAGTCTTGCGATTAATTAAAGTGCAAAGGTAAGGGCTTTAGATCAAAATCTATAATTTTTTCCACTGGTTTTTTTAATCACATTTAAATAAGACAATAATCATTACATCAAATAATTATTCTAATTAGCATCTATATTATTGATTTAGTCTATTTTTTATAATATTTGATGCTATAATTTATATTAACACAAAGTAAGAAGTAATGAAGCCCAAAAAAAATCGTAAAAATATCAGATGGCGCATTTGGGATTATCGCTGGAATGCCGCTTATTTTATTACCATTTGCACAAAAAATAAAGCACATTATTTTGGAGAAATTGTAAATAAAAAAATGGTATTATCCCATGTCGGTGTTATTGCTAACATATTATGGTCTGAAATTAAGCATCATTCAGAAAATATCATTTTAGATGCATTTGTTATTATGCCTAATCATATTCATGGCATTTTAATTATTGATAATCCCGTAGGGCAAAGGCATGCCTTTGTTGCCACATCGCCAACAAAAAAAATAACACAATCACCAAACAAAAGCAGATTCCAAAATCAAGGCAAAAATTCTATATCATCAATTATCGGATCATACAAATCGGCTGTAACAAAACATGCTAATCGCCTAGATTTAGAATTTGGTTGGCAAGGACGGTTTCATGATCATGTTATTCGCGATGATCAATCATTTTTGTTTATTCAAAACTATATTTTACAAAATCCTGAAAAATGGGAAAATGATTGTTTTCATCCTGGTTATGTAAAACCGTAAAATTATTTGGCAATATTGGCAAAGGCATGCCTTTGCCCTACGGCGACCATTATTTTAATTGTATCGTAGGGGTTTTAATCGGTTCGTTTGTCTTTTTATTAGACGATTATTCAATATCATTTTTTTTGTAAAAAAATCAAAAATGCAAATTACCAAATTAGTATTAATCTTATCCGCAACAATAATTTTAAATGCCTGCGATAAACCACCAACAGGCCCAATAGAACCAGGAAATGATCCTAATTTTAAGATTATTTTGAATGAAGATGGTATTTTTAATTCGTATAATCGAAAAGTCGTGGTATTTGGAATCGATATTTATGCCGTTCCAGATATCACTGATGCGAATTTACTTCATACTGCCAATATCATGGCGCAATATCTCGATAATGACGAAGATGGAACACCAGACAATCAAGCAGTAGTTGATAAAATGGTAGAAAATAAGGCTTTCATGGTCATGTGGAAAAAACAACGTGATATACCTAATAATCAACCAGATGGGCGTTTGGGGCAAGATTTAGGTAATGATGAAACTCATCCCACCTTTGTTTCTGGTGGAAAAACAGGTACTTTTGATGCTAGTTTAGAAGAGGTTTTGCATATTATTACACACGCAGGTTATGCCCAAGTTTATCCTAATATTTTTGGCGAAAAAACAGGCACTTCCATCGGAAACGCTATGGATATAGCTAGAGGTGGGCAATTCACTTCTATTCCAAGTAATTATCCAACTAGTGCTTGGTACACTTACGATGATAAAACTTGTGATTATAGTTGTCAAGTTACAGAATACCATTATTGGGCATTAACTTCCATTTTGACGGCACAAGAGAACCGACTAGACGACATTAAGCAAGAATGGAAACTCAATACCAAAAGTAAAGTAGAAGCGCAAGATCCTACGATTTATCAATTATTGACCGATCCACAATATAAGTTTCCAACAATTTTGCCTGATGGCACGTATATGAGATAAAACGATTATTCAAATAAAATTAATAAAATGAATAGAAAGAATTTTTTAAAAAAAGGCATTTTAGGAATAGGGTCAATCATAGCTATTCCCACCGTTATCAGTTCTTGTGATGAAGAAACAGTTGATCCTACAGCTTGTGCTGTCTCACCAGAAGAAACTGCGGGTCCTTTTCCAATCAAATCTCCTGCCGATTGGGTCAGAGCTAATGTAATCGGTGATCGAAGTGGCGTGCCTTTGATGATTAATATTATTGTTCAAAATACAAATAATAATTGTGCGGTATTACAAGGTGCATTAGTTGATATTTGGCATTGCGATGCATCAGGGAATTATTCCGAATACAGCGGTCAAATTGATGGAAATTTCACGAGTGAGCATTTTTTAAGAGGAAGACAAACCACTGATTCTGAAGGAAAAGCCGCTTTTATTAGTATTTACCCTGGTTGGTATCCTGGGAGAGCGCCACATATTCATATAGAAATACTGGATAGTAGTGGAAAATCACTATTAATCAGCCAAATTGCTTTTCCAGAAGATGCATCTAATACTGTTTATGGAACACAAGGCTATAAAGGAGATTTTGATACAACTAATAAAAGTGATGGTGAATTTAGTGATAGCCTAGATCGAAATATTGCTGACTCTGTAACTGGAAATACAACCGATGGCTATACTTTGACGAAAACAATCAAAGTGGCAGGATAAAATATAGAAATTATTGTGATTTTTTTTGAAAGGTTTGTTGTATCATACAGCAAGCCTTTTTTGTAAAAATAAAAGTGGCTTTTATTAGTCATTATTAAAATGAACAATAAAAAGCCGTAGCTTGTTATATATCTGAGAATCATACTCAGATTAAAAATAAATATAATGCAGCTCAATATACAAGATACTTTTAATAAAAAATTACCCGCAGATCCTAATAAAAATAATGGTCGAAGACAGGTTTTTGAATCGTGTTTTTCTTATGTTACACCAAAAACGCCTGCTCAACCTAGCGTACTTCATGTATCGGAAGAAACAGCCGCATTAGTAGGTTTGACAAAGGTAGATACACAAAGCCCCGATTTTAGGGATATTTTCACAGGTGCAAAAGTTATTGATGGTACAAATCCTTTCGCGATGTGTTATGGCGGTCATCAATTTGGAAATTGGGCTGGACAACTGGGCGATGGACGCGCAATCAATTTGACGGAAGTCGTAGAAAAAAATCAACGCTGGGCATTACAACTTAAAGGTGCTGGGCCAACACCTTACTCTCGTTCGGCAGATGGTTTGGCGGTTTTGCGGTCTTCTGTTCGAGAACATTTATGTAGTGAAGCGATGTTTCATTTGGGCGTTCCGACTACCAGATCACTTTCATTAAGTCTTTCAGGCGATCAAGTTTTAAGAGATGTATTATATAATGGTAATTCGGCTTATGAAAAAGGCGCAATTGTCTGCCGTGTTGCTCCTTCGTTTATTCGTTTTGGCAATTTTCAGATTTTTGCAAGCAGGCGAGATAAAGCGAATTTGCAAAAATTAACCGATTATACTATTCAAAATTTCTTTCCAGAAATCGAAAGCGGAACGAAAGAAAGTTACATTGCTTTTTTTAATTCGGTCGTTGATAAAACCCTCAAAATGGTCATTCATTGGCAGCGCGTCGGCTTCGTTCATGGCGTGATGAATACCGATAATATGTCAATTTTGGGTTTAACGATAGATTTTGGACCTTATGGGTGGCTCGAAGGCTATGATAAAGGTTGGACACCAAATACCACCGACCGACAACACAAACGCTATAGATATGGCAATCAATTGTCTATTGCGCTTTGGAATTTGTATCAATTGGCGAACGCTTTATATATTTTAGTCGAAGATGCTAAACCTTTCGAAGATGCTTTAGAACGTTATAAATCCGATTATGCGAAAGCTTATCCTCAAATGATGCGCGACAAGCTCGGTTTAGCTCAAAAAGTGGATAAAGACTTTGAATTAATCGCAGAATTAGAAGAGATACTTGAGTTAACTGAAACAGATATGACGGTATTTTTTAGATTATTATCCAATATTACAACTGAAGACACAGCCAGTTCCGCATTAGAAAAATTGCAAAAAGCATTTTATGAACCAGAGGAATTAATTCGTGGAATTTTGGCAAATTGGCAAGCTTGGCTTTCAAATTATATTGTTAGATTACAAAAAGAAGATCAATCCGATTTCGCTCGAAAAGCCTTCATGGATAGCGTTAATCCTAAGTTTGTACTCCGAAATTATATGGCACAATTGGCAATTGATGCCGCTGAAAATGGCAATTACGACCTAATTGATGAATTATATCAATTATTAAAATTGCCTTATGCTGAACAAAAAGAACACGAAAAATGGTTTGCCAAACGACCAGAATGGGCGCGACACAAAGTAGGTTGTTCCATGTTGTCTTGTAGTTCTTAGGGACAAGGAAATAAATAACCTACCCAAGATCGCGTAATGAATTTTATTTTTTACAAGGCGTTTTTTACGCCGCATAGCGAGCTATGCTAGAAAAAGACAACGTAGTAAAAGTAAAATTCATAGCAAGATGGGTAGATTATTTTTTGCGTGCTCCCTTAAATAGAAAAGTAAATGAAAAAGGTATTAAAATATATGTTTTTCGCATTATTGACATTCATCTTTTTACTCGTTGGCTATATGAAAATAACGGGTACGAATGTCAATGATGTGGGTTTATTCGTGTTAAGCAAAATAAAACAAATAAAAGGTAATTCGGTTGATTTATCCGCTTTGGAAGGAAAGGAAACGCCAACAATGACGCATGAAGCTTGGACAAATTTATTAAAAAGAAATGTAACAACATTAGGTAAGGTCAATTATAAAGGTTTCATCGAAGCCAAAGATAGTTTAGATTTATATTTAAATGAATTAACCACTCATCCTCCAGGCAAGAACTGGAACGAAGCGGATCAGTTAGCTTATTGGATTAATGCTTATAATGCTTTCACGGTCAAGCTAATAATTGATCATTATCCACTCAAAAGCATTAAAGATATTGGAGGAAATTATCCTATGATTAATTCGTCTTGGGATATTAAATTCTTTAAAATTGGTGAAGTAGATTTTGATTTAAATACGATAGAACACGCCATCTTAAGGAAAAAATTTAGTGAACCTCGAATACATTTTGCCATTAATTGTGCCTCTTTTTCTTGTCCAAAGTTACGAAATGAAGCCTTTGAAGCGGCTCAACTAGAACAACAATTAGAAGAGCAAACTATCTTTTTTATTAATAATTCAGATAAAAACCTCATTACAAAGAAAGCCAATCAATTGTCTCAAATTTTTGAATGGTTTGAAAGCGATTTTAATAAAAATACGTCTATTTCAGCGCTGCTTACAAAACATCATTCCAAGTTTAATCCAAAAAACAAGATCGAATATTTAGAATATGATTGGACATTGAATGAATAAAACCTTTTTACTGTACTTAATTTATGCCACTTTTTTATCAAAAAAAAGAATTTATGCTAAAATTAAGTATAGTAAAAAAACTACTTTAACTAATAGCTCTATCAATTCATTTTTTTTATAAAGAATCAACATCTATCCAAATCAAAATAAAGTAATTGAGATCCGTTCATTTTCCCAATGAAATAAGGAAAAAAGAATATATTTTATTCAAAGATAACGCCTCGACCAAAATAACGATATAACACTTGGGAAGACTTTCCAGAAAAATTATTTTCACTCCTTTTTTAACCTATTCAATGTTTACCTTTGCGCTTCTTTTGAAAAAAGAGCTATTTAACTATGTCAAAATTGTGGAAAACACTCCCACTCAAATTATAAAGTAAACAATGAAGAAGTATTTTAATTTATTCGATCTAGATCAAAAAGTTAACTACAAAAACGAAATCTTATCGGGTTTGACTGTTGCTTTGGCGTTAGTTCCAGAGGCAGTTGCCTTCTCTTTAATTGCGGGCTTGTCTCCGCTTACGGGTTTATATGCTGCATTCACAATAGGTTTAATCACTTCCATTTTGGGCGGAAGACCAGGAATGATTTCGGGTGCAACAGGTGCTGTAGCAGTTGTAATTATTGCCTTAGTTAAATCTCACGGTGTAGAATATGTTTTCGGTGCGGTTGTTTTAGCTGGTATTATTCAAACGATAGCTGGACTTCTACGACTCGGAAAATTCATTCGATTAGTCCCTCATCCCGTCATGTTTGGCTTCGTGAATGGTTTAGCAATTGTGATTTTCCTAGCACAAATGGATCAATTTAAAATGGATGGCGCATGGATGTCTGGCATTTCTTTATATTGGATGCTGGGGTTAGTTTTCTTAACCATGCTCATTATTTGGGGTTTACCCAAACTCACCAAAACCGTTCCTGCTTCTTTAGTCGCAATCATCGTTGTAGCAGCAATAACCATTGGTTTTCAGATAGATACGCGCACGGTTGGAGATATTGCATCTATTCAAGGTGGTTTTCCTCCTTTTCATATTCCTAATATTCCATTCACTTGGGAAGCCTTAATGGTCATTGCTCCTTATGCTTTGATTATTGCTGGTGTAGGCTTAATTGAGAGTTTATTAACCCTTAATTTGATTGATGAAATCACAGGAACACGCGGACGAGGTAATAAAGAATGTGTAGCTCAAGGTGCTGCAAATATTGTAACTGGTTTGTTCTCAGGAATGGGCGGTTGTGCAATGATTGGTCAGAGTTTGATTAATATTTCTTCTGGTGCTAGAGCTCGATTATCTGGTTTAGTAGCGTCGATTATGTTGTTAGTATTTATCATGTTTGGAGCGAGCATTATCGAGCAATTACCTATGGCGGCATTGACTGGCGTCATGATTATGGTTGCAATCGGTACATTTGAATGGGCGAGTTTACGAACTTTTGGTAAAATGCCTTTTTCGGATGTTTTAGTGATGGTTTTAGTAGCTGGAATTACTGTTTTCTTGCATAATTTAGCTTTGGCTGTTTTAGTTGGTGTTATTATTTCTGCATTAGTTTTTGCTTGGGAAAATGCTCTTCGCATTCGTGCTAGACGATATATTGATGACGATGGTGCAAAACATTATGACATTTATGGGCCGTTATTTTTCGGTTCTGTTGCTGTTTTTAATAATAAATTTGATATTGAAAACGATCCAGAAGAAGTCTTTATTAACTTTCAAGAAAGTAGAGTAACGGATATGTCAGGTATTGAAGCATTAAATAAAATCACAGAACGCTATCAAAAAGCAGGAAAGAAAATTCATTTAACGCATTTGAGTTCAGATTGTCGAAAACTATTAAAAAATGCTGAAGGTATTATAGAAGTAAATATAATGGAAGATCCTAAGTATAAAGTAGTTTATGAATTGAAAGAAATAAAATAATCAATTAAAAATACTTATTCTTTCACTAAATAAGCAAAATAAAACAGGCTAGATTGACAAAAATCAATCTAGCCTGTTTTATTTTTAAAAACTTATTTTATTAATTACCTACTAATTAAATTCAAATGTCTCTAACATTTTATCTAAATCCTGCTTAACATATTCAATAACTGGACGCATAGAATCAGGATCTGGCGCGGAATTAAAATATAAAGAACCTCTAAAATAATGATTCGTACTATCGGTTAAGAAAAATTGATAAGGCGTAGCAACCGAACCTTCTAAAGGAAATAAAATGCCATATACATTTTTATCAGGCATTGCAATCGCCTCTTCGCCAATACTACTTGCCTTGCTGGTATGTTTGAAAGCTAATTTATAAGAATCATCAACTAAACGCGTCAAGGTATTTTCTTTTTTGTCAATTGGTACATAACTACAATGGATTGTCCCATTAAATGCTGGCAAACTAATATCGAACCAACACCCGTTTGTTATTTTTTTGCCAAAGAAATTATCCTCTTTAACAATTTTTGAATAAGCAGGTTGTTGAAAAGTAAAATTACAATACGTTTGATCAAATGCTTTATAAGCTCGTTCTGGATAATCTACACGCGGATAAGTTCTTGGTTTTGGAATATAATCAACACTTCCGCCGCAAGCTGACCACACCAACAACGCACACATAGCAAATGGAAATAAAAATGATTGTTTCATTGATTTTTCAGTTTCATTATTTGAGCAATAAAAAAATAATAGCATTAACACGCCAACTCAGGCATTATCAATTATAAATTCTCCATTATCAATTAATTACTCTTCCTCTTTATTAGGGACAGATTTTAAAATTTCGACACTAATGATTCTTGTTTCGTCGGATTCTACTATTTTGAATAAGTAGTTTTCGACTTGAATTTCCTCGCCTTGCTCTGGAAAGCCCTTTTTGATTTCGAGCAATAGCCCCGCAAGAGAATCTGAATCGCCTCGCGCTTCATCAAACGTATTTGTATCAATATCTAGTATACGGCAAACGTCAATAATTAATGTTTGTCCTTCAAAACGATAATGGTTTTCCCCTAACTTTTCAAAAGTGATCTCATCTGCATCGTCATCAAATTCATCCTTGATTTCGCCAATAACTTCTTCCAAAATATCTTCCATTGTGACAATTCCAGCAGTTCCGCCATATTCATCTACAACGACAGCAATATGAATGCGATCTTTTTTAAATTTTTCTAAAAGCGAATCAATTCGCTGTGTTTCTGGAATATAATAAGGTTCTCGAATTGACTCTTGCCATTTAAAAGATCCCTTGGGTTTATTCAAAAAATAGAGTAAATCTTTGACGTAAATTACCCCTTTAATATTATCTAGATTATCTTCATAAACAGGAATACGAGAATAATTTGATTGTGTGGCGAGCGTTAATAATTCTTCAAAAGTATCTTCTATATCAATGGAAGTGACATTCACACGAGCTGTCATAATTTGTTTCGCAGAGACATTTCCAAACTGAATAATACTTTTCAGCATGTCTTTTTCCTGCTTTCCTTCATTCCCTTGCACCGTTAATTCGATCGCTTGACCGATATCTTGAATGCTAACGGTATTATCTTGTCGGCTTCTTTTTTCTAATCGTTTTTCAATATAACTTGTACTCGATACCAAAATACTACCCAATGGTCTAAAAATTTGCCGCAAAATCAACATGGGGCGACTCATAAATCGGGATAGGCTTAAATTATTAACATTAGCATAAATTTTAGGCGAAACTTCACCGAATAGCACTAAGAAAAAAGTAACTGCACCAACTTCTATAATGAATTTGGTCGTGCTATTCAGACTTTCATTAGGAATAACTTCGTCTAATGCGAAGGAAGAAAGGATAATAATCCCGATATTAATAAAGTTATTAGCGATAAGAATAGTAGCTAAAAGTAGCCCTGGCTTTTCTAAAAGTCGAGCAATTCGTTTATCAGAAGCCTTTGAAGACTTGCCAAGTTGTTGAATTACCCTTTGAGACAAAGAAAAATAAGCCACTTCTGACCCTGAAATCATTGCAGAACACAATAGCAAAATTAATACAGCGACAAAAGCAGTAATAATTGTATAAATACTGGCGGGCGATGAAAGTAATATGATCTCAACCTGCCTAAAATATTCGTCTATTTCCAATGTTTTTTTTAATTTGATGATAAGAAACGAGTAAAAAATAGTCAAATATTTTCAGTTATTTTTTAAACGATACCAAAGTAAAAATAGCAAAAATAGTGATCTATAAGAAGAAACAATGATTGAGAATGAAGTATTAGGTCATTTTTTTTAGAAAATAAGCAAAAAAGTCCTCTTTCATCTACTTTAATCAGAGAATATATTAAAACAGAATAACCTCATTGATTCTTCGGAATCTATGAGGCC
>CAKZLL010000266.1 GCA_937125475.1 uncultured Saprospiraceae bacterium
AATCAAGTTGGAACGATAGAATCGACGCTTACAAATTGGCGTGGTTGTGATAGCATTGTGATTACTACTACGAATTTGGTCGCGACGATTTCCGATACAATTATAACGACAATTTGTACAGGTGATTCGATTATCATTAATAATATGACTTATCGAAACACAGGAATTTATACGGAAACAATGCAAGCTTCAAGTGGTTGTGATAGTATTATTACATTAGATTTGACAGTTGCATTGCCGATTTATACTTATTTGCAAGCGACGACTTGTGATCAAAATCAAGTTGGAATAGACACGATGCATTTAGGTACGACTTACGATTGTGATAGTTTTGTAATTACGACAACGACGTTTTTACCGACATCGGTTTATACGATAGATACGACAATTTGCGAAGGGAATAGTTACTTTGCGGCTTATACAGGTGTTACGCCGATTGCTTATACAGAAACTGGAACGTATTACGACACGCTTTCAAATGCTTCTGCGAATGGTTGTGATAGTGTAATTGTTACGAATTTGATGGTTCATAGTCGAGATACGGTTTATTTATCGAGTACGACTTGCGATACAGCTTCGGTTGGAACATTCTATGAAAATTATACAAATGGAAATGATTGTGATAGTTTAGTGATAAGTACGGTTAGTTTATTGCCGTCGATTTCGGTGAATAATGATGTTAGTGTTTGTAATGGACATAGTTATTTGGTAGGTAGTAGTATTTATCATGATGAAGGTACTTACATTGATACATTGACTTCTGCGAATGGCTGTGATAGTATTGTCACGACTAATTTGTCTCATTATCCGACTGATACGACATATTTAACGGCTCAAACGTGTAGTGCAAATCAAGTTGGAACGATAGAATCGACGCTTACAAATTGGCGTGGTTGTGATAGCATTGTGATTACTACTACGAATTTAGTCGCGACGATTTCGGATACAATTATAACGACGATTTGTACAGGTGATTCGGTTATTATTAATAATATGACTTATCGAAACACAGGAATTTATACGGAAACGATGCAAGCTTCTGGTGGTTGTGATAGTATTATTACTTTGAATTTAAATGTTCTTCCGCCAGATACAATTTATTTACAATCGACAACATGTAATACAAGTGATGTTGGAACATTCACAAACACTTACACAAATGTAAACGGATGTGATAGTGTAGTTGTTGAAGTAGTTAGTCATTCCTTAACGAGCGATACGACAATAACTTTAGTTTCTACCTGTGATACAAGTCAATTCGGAACATTCTATCAAACTTACTCAAATTCAATGGGTTGTGATAGTGTAGTAGCCACAGTATATTATAATTCAATTGGACTAGCTGAGACTGTACAAACATTAGCAGTTTGTCCAGGAGATACATTGAATATTCAGAATAGCTATTATACCGAACCAGGAGTTTATTCCGATACAACTTATAATAGTGATGGTTGTCCATTGACAGTAGTTCATACAACCTTGATTTATCATGATCTTGATACAGTTTATTTACAATCGACAACATGTAATACAAGTGATGTCGGAACATTCACGAATACTTACACAAATGCAAACGGCTGTGATAGCGTAGTAATTAATATAGTTAGTCATTCATTAACGAGTGATACAACTTATTTACAAACTACAACTTGTACTTACTTCAATGCAGGCACTTACACGAATATTTACGCAAGTACGAATGGATGTGATAGCGTAGTTATTGACTATCGAACTTACGTTCCGCCAGTTGCGAGTTCGATTGATACGACGATTTGTGAAGGAGAAACTTATTATTTCTCAGGCGCGACAAGCATATTTGATAGTACAGGCACTTATATTGATACGCTTTATGGCTTTGGTTATAATGGCTGTGATAGCATAGTTATTACGAACTTAGTTATTAATAATCGTGATACAGTTTATTTACAATCGACAACGTGTAATACAAGTGATGTCGGAACATTCACAAATACTTACACAAATGCAAATGGCTGTGATAGTGTAGTAATTAATGTAGTTAGTCATTCCTTAACGAGTGATACAACTTATTTACAAACTACAACTTGTACTTATTTCAATGCAGGTACTTACACGAATATTTATACAAGTACGAATGGATGTGATAGTGTAGTTATTGACTATAGAACTTATGTTCCGCCAGTTGCGAGTTCGATTGATACGACGATTTGTGAAGGAGAAACTTATTATTTCTCAGGCGCGACAAGCACATTTGATAGTACAGGTACTTACATTGATACGCTTTATGGCTTTGGTTATAATGGATGTGATAGCATAGTTATTACGAACTTAGTTATTAATAATCGTGATACAGTTTATTTACAATCATCGACGTGTAATACAAGTGATGTCGGAACATTTACAAATGCTTATACAAATGCAAACGGCTGTGATAGCATAGTAATTAATGTAGTTAGTTATTCATTAACAAGTGATACAACTTACTTACAAACAACAACTTGTACTTATTTCAATGCAGGCACTTACACGAATATTTACGCAAGTACGAATGGATGTGATAGTGTAGTTATTGACTATAGAACTTATGTTCCACCAGTTGCAAGTTCGATTGATACGACGATTTGTGAAGGAGAAACTTATTATTTCTCAGGCGCGACAAGCACATTTGATAGCACAGGCACTTATATTGATACGCTTTATGGCTTGGGTTATAATGGCTGTGATAGTGTAGTTATTACGAACTTGACAATCAATGGAATAGATACAATTTATGTACAACATGAAACCTGTGATATATTCCAGCCAAGCACTTCTACGAATATTTATACTAGTGTTGCAGGTTGCGATAGTGTCGTAATTGACGTATTTACTTATTTACCTGAAACGCTCACTATAATTGATACAAGCATTTGTGCGAATGAAAGCTATTTTGTGATTGACCCGAATAATCCAATCCCAATTAGTCATTCTAATACAGGTACTTACACGGATACATTATCGGGAAGTAATGGATGTGATAGTATAGTTATTACGAATTTGACGGTTAATCAATTGGATACTAGTTATTTACAAACAACAACTTGTGATAGCTTAGTAGCTGGTACATTTACTAATACTTATACCAATGTAAATGGTTGTGATAGTACGGTAATTGAAATCATTACCTTGTTACAAAGTCCTATCGCTACTGTTTCGCCAGATGCCTCAATTTGTTTAGGGGAAAGCGTACAATTACAAGCAAGTGGTGGTAGTAGTTATGAGTGGTTTCCATTACATGGACTAAACCTACCAAATGTTTCAAATCCATTGGCTACGCCAGATAGTACAACGACTTATACAGTCATTGTTACTAATGCAAATGGTTGTACAGACACTGCACAAGTCATTGTCTCAGTCAATCCATCTCCAGTTGTAACGATCATTGAAACAAGCGGTATTTCTTGTAATGGAAATATGAACGGCGGGCTTCAAGCCAATGTAACAGGCGGTGTAATGCCGATTTCTTACTCATGGAATAATACCGCGACTTCAAATAGTATTGGTAATTTAAGTATCGGTTTCTATGCCGTTACAGTTACAGATGGAAACGGATGTACAGACTCGACAAGTTATACTTTGACGCAACCAAATCTATTACGAATTGATACAATTATGGCTACTGGTCCGAATTGTAATCTTAATAATGGTTCGGCAACAGTAATGCCTTCTGGTGGTACAATGCCATATAATTATAGCTGGTCAAATGGCGATACAACAATCACGGCTAATAATTTAGGCGCAGGAACACACAGTATAGTTGTTACGGATGCAAATGGATGTAGTTTATCGGAAACGATCACTATAAATCAGGTCAACTCATTGATGATCAATGCAATTGTTCAAAATGTAGATTGTCATGGTGATAGCACAGGTAGTATTATGATCAATCCGACAACAGGAATTATGCCTTACACTTATCTGTGGACAAATGGAGATACGACTTCTACTAGTATGAATTTATCAGTAGGATCATATTTGGTCACAGTTACAGATTCGGCGGGTTGCCAAACAACTTACACAGATAGCATTACAGCGCCAGATCCATTACAATTGAGCTTCCAGCAAATACAGCCAAATTGTAATGATTCTACAGGTTCATTGACCGTTTTACCTTCGGGAGGTGTTGCGCCTTATAGTTTTGCTTGGAGTACAGGAGATACGACGCAAATGATTAATAATTTACCTCAAGGTAATTATGATGTGACCGTTACAGATGCAAATGGTTGTGAAGAAGAGAATGCGAATATTTTCTTAGATGGCGGTTTACCGATTGCTAATTTCAATGTAGTTATTAATGGTAATATTGTTCAATTTGACGATAATTCGGTTAATGTAATCAATTACTTATGGTACTTTGGAAATGGAGATTCCTCGACGATGGTAGAACCATTTGTGGTCTACGATACGTCTGGAACTTATACCGTTCAATTAATTGTAAGTAATGCTTGTGGTTCTGATACTATTCTTGGAACAATTACAGTCACGGTGACGAATACTGGAAATGTGGCTATTGATCCGATCAATGCGAGAATTATTCCAAATCCAAATATGGGTTATTTCCGTTTGGCAGTTGAAGAATTACCAATAGGAAAATGGGATATTGAAATTTTCAGTATCACAGGGCAACGCATGCAACATACAACGCATAACATCCAACAAGCAAATACAACAATTCCGATTGACTTAGGCGAAGTCGGTGCAGGTATGTATTTATTGAGAATGAGAAATGCGGATGGTATTGTCGTAACCCGAAAATTCGTAGTAGGAAAATAAGCGAATTATCTAAACCAATTGTTTTTTCCTATAAAAGCCTCGAAGTATTTAAAAATGCTTCGGGGCTTTTTTATCTTTAATATCTGTCTCTTGTTTTTAAAGATATTATAAAAAGAAAAAAATGATAACCATAAAATGTGTGCAATGCAAAAAACGATTAACCCCTTTTTTAACCAAAAAAGAAACGGTCAAAGATTATAATGATAGACGAGTTGAAAACAAGGACTATTTTGAGCAAGGATTTTATTATATCGCTGATAAGGAACGAGAAGAGGAGATGATTAGAAATAGCATCATCATCAATCAGAAAGATAATTTTGGAATGTTAGAGCATAAGGATCTAAGTCGTTTTGTGGGCTGTTGTGGTGCTTCTCCTGTCGGACAACCAAACTTAGTTTGTGGAAATTGTCGAGCAGAAGTCGGTCGAAAAACCGACGATTGTCTAACGCCTCATTATATTAAATTAGATCAAAACAAAGTAATCTTTTCTCAAAACGAGCATGATTATTATAAATAAATTTTAAAACTAAAACCTTGAAGTATTCAAATGCTTCGAGGTTTTTTATTTTTAAAACAAAAAATGTATTAATTTATATTTTTAAAACAAATAGTTTTATTTTGTGTTGTTTTTTCTTAATTTTAACGATGATCATTCACCCTTTATACAAAACAAGCTATTACAATGACACCACAACAACATATTAAAAATATCTATGGTTTTGACTTCCCAGAAGACTTTTTTTTATTTTATGAATTTGCTCAATGTTTGGCGGTTCACCCTGATTTGCAAGGAGAATATGAGAAAGGTTTGGGTTTGCTGGGAATGTATTTGGGAGCTGCATTTAATGTATTTGACCCTAATAAGAAAGGAAAAGATTTCAAACAGAAACGGGCAAGAAAATGAAAGTCAAACCGCCCGATGTTATTGGAGGAATGTATAAAAAAGGGCAGAAAGTACCGATTTTGTATGATGTAGAAAATCCAGAATTTGCAAGAATTAATTCTTTCTATGGATTATATATCCAAAGTTTGGGGTCGTTTGTGATTTTTGGATTAATTGGCTTTGTTGTGTATCGCGTGTTTTTTAGAAGAAAAAAGATAAAATATGAATGATTCCGTAGCAGAAAGAATTAGAAAAGCGAAAGAAGAGAGAGCGCCTAGCTTGAGTTTGATGTATTGTAAATTAACGAAACTGCCAGAAGAATTAGCCGAATTAACTTGGTTAGTCAGTTTGACAGCCGCTTCTAGTCAAATTCAAGACATCTCAGTATTGAAGCATTTAACGAATTTACATTTTTTGAATTTGAGTAGTAATCAAGTCGAAGATATTTCGGTTTTGCAGCATTTAACTCGATTGCGTCTTTTAGATTTAAGTCGCAATAAAATCAAAAATTTAGAAGGATTAGAACATTTAATCAATTTAGAAAAATTGGCGCTCGACAATAATTTAATTGAAAATATTGAGCCATTAGTACCATTATTTCGTTTAAATAAAATGCAGATTGGTCATGAGGTCGATTTTTATTTTCATACAGGTGAGGTCAGTTTGCGAAATAATCCTTTGCGTCATCCGCAAGGAAATTTGATCCAAATCGGAAACGATGTAATTATTGCTCATTTCGAAAAAATGAAAAATAATGAGGCAAAGAGTTGAATTATTGTTAAAAATAAGCCTAATAATCAACTTTTAGCTCTACTTTCATATTCCAAGGGTTAGAGCTGTTCCGACTATATATAGTTAACTTATTCCATTTTTTTCCCATAAAAGACTTATAGGTGAGGTGCTCTTTTAGGTCATCGGTCATCATAAACCTAGGATAATTTAATTGGAATTTAGATGATTTACCTACATAATCTCCTCCGCCTACTAATTCTATAGCGACGAAAAGTCCTTTTTTAGATAGGAATATAGATTTAGGAAATTGATGTTTAAAACTTTTTTTATTTTTCAAGGTGATTATATTACTTTGATAAACTAGCTCTCCAGGCATTATTTGTCCTTTCTTATTAGTTGGGGAGTATACATTAATTCTTATTCTAGGCTTATTTTTAGATTTAGTAAACCGAAATTTAATTGATTTGATTTTCCCAATAGTTTGTTGAGGATTTTTAAAATAATAAGCGAGAATATTCCCTTTATTTAATCCTAAATCATTATTCTCTTTTTTCTTTATATGCCCAAATTTAAGAGAATAGCCAATTTCAGAGAACTTTATATTAGAGGATACCATTAATTCATTAAGAGCGTATGGATTGGAATTAAGTTTAACTTTTATCGATTTTGTAAAAGTGGTATCAGTTATAAAAGTAGTATCATTTTGATAACCTAAGTAAGAAAAAACAATAAAAGCTGTATTATCCTTAATGTTTATTTCAAATTTTCCGTCCTCATCAGAGTAAGTACCATGATTATCTAAATTAGAATAAATATTAACAAATTTTAAAGAAATATCATTTTCATCAACAATAATTCCTTTTACAGTAGAATTGACTTGAGCGTACAATTGAAAACTAATTAGCATTGCTAAAAATAAAATAATGTTTTTCATGATTCTAAATATAGTAAAAGAATTACTTGAAAAATTGGCTTACTTTTTCCGTCAAAGTATTCAATTCAAACTGTTTATATTCTTTACTTGTGATCTGGATTTTATTAATAGAATCTTCTTTCATTTGAATTAATACTGCTTTAAGTTCTGCGATGCGATAATTCGCAACATATTGATTACTATTTCTTAATACTTTTGGTAAATCGCCCTCTGGCGCAATTAAAACGATCTTTTTATTCAATCCCATATAATCGAACGTCTTTACTCCAAAGGCATTCGCGTGTGCTTTTGCGTTAATAGTTAAACAATATTCATACTTCGCCAATACATTCGGAACTTCACTTACCGCAACAGTTTTTTGAAGCTGAAAGTGTCGATCAAAAGTCGCTTGAAGCGCTTCATTTCCCAATTCTGGGCGCACAAAATTGTGACTATACAAGTCAATAATTAGATTTTTATTAATAAAATCATCATTCAATTCATGGATTGCTTTATTCAAATCTATCAGCGCTTCCACTCTTTCTGACATCAACGAACCGAGATAAACCATTTTGAAATTGCTCTGAGGAGAATTGACCACTTTTTTGAAATCATCTACATCAAAACCATTATGAACCACTTCAAATTTATGACTAAGCGTCGGATGGCGTTCCGTATATTCTTTTTTAAATAAATCAGAAACGAACAAAACAACATCGGCTTGTTTATAAGCCATTTGTTCAGACTGATACGCTACTTTTTTTCGCCAACGATCAAACGCAGGAATTTCTCCTTTTAGATAAAAATTCCAAGGGTCACGCATATCAAAAATTAAATTCAAATGCGGTAATTTCTCTTTAATCTGAGCGGCATAAATCATTGGTGTAAATGGCGCTGCAGTTACAATGATGTTTTTAATTTGCTCTTTTTCAATGAGTTGTGTTGCAAAAGGCACTAATGTTTTGCCCCATTGTTGAGCAATATCTAAATAATGAGTAGAGTGTTTGCGCAAGCGCTCGAGCAACTTAATTTTGAAAGTACGTTTTGCAGATAACAAAGAAGTTGGGAAGTTTCCATCAATTCGATGAATGATAATATTGGAATTGTTTTCTACATCAGCACACCAATTTACTTTATCTTTCGATGGATATTTGGCACAAATGACATGGACTTCATGACCTTTTTGAGCCAAATATTTCGCAAATTTTGACCAACGACGCGTCCCGACTTGACCTCTAGGACAGAATTGATAAGCAATGATTAATAATTTCATGAATGATTTCTTTCTCTTTTTATTTGGGTTATTTTTCCCAACTATTGAATGTTTTTCTACGATCAAAATGGCTTTTGCTCCACATCATGCCTGTTCCTTTGCAGCGATAACAAGTTTCTTCTTCGCCTTTAAATTGTATCTCTCCCGTTCCTTTGCATCGTGGACAAACTGCTGTTTTTTTGTTATTCGCTCTTTTTATCGCTCTCAAAACTACAACTAATAATACAACAACGATAACAACGACAATTCCGTAGGTTTCCATTTCCTAGAATTTTATAAATGGATTAAAATTAAGCAAATTTAAAAATATAAATTTCAAATCATTCAGATATTTTTTCTTATGCTGTATTCCAGCTGAAAATTTGCCGAAGTTATATAATTGTCTATAAAAGATTAGGAGTACTGCTGATGTAATGGCTTCTCCTAGAGAAAACAAAAGCAAAACAGCATGTGGATTGCATTTTCCTTTGAAGAAAGAATTTAAAAAAGGAACGGTATAAATTTATTCCCTTGACCTTTAATTTGATCTTCATTAATAAACAAAAAGTGTTACTTTTGCATTTTATTAACGGAGTGATCAGGATAATTGTAAAAAGGAAGATTAAGAAAAATTATGATAGAGACAGATATAATAATAATTGGCGCTGGACCAGTTGGTTTATTTACGGTTTTTGAGGCAGGTTTATTGAAGTTACGCTGTCATTTGATTGATGCTTTGCCACAAATCGGTGGGCAGCTTTCGGAGATATATCCTAAAAAACCTATTTATGATATTCCAGGTTATCCAGATATTTTAGCTGGTGATTTGGTTGATAATTTAATGAAGCAAATCGAGCCGTTTAAGCCTGGTTTTACACTTGGAGAGCGTGCGGAGACTTATGAAAAACTCGAAGATGGGCGTTTCAAAGTCACGACAATCAAAGGAACGGAACACGTTGCGCCTGTGATTGCGATTGCTGGAGGTTTAGGTAGTTTTGAGCCACGAAAACCACCAATTTCTAATTTGGCAGATTTTGAAGATAAGGGGGTTGAATATATGATTCGCGAGCCAGAATTATATAGAGACAAAACGATAGTAATTGCTGGAGGTGGTGATTCTGCTTTGGATTGGGCGATTTTTCTAGCAGACGTAGCAAAAGAAGTATCTTTAGTGCATCGCAGAACGAGTTTTAGAGGTGCGTTAGATTCTGTAGAAAAAGTGCAAGAATTGGCGGAAGCTGGTAAAATTTCATTGATTACCAATGCGCAAGTTGTTGGTTTGAGTGGAAATGGAAAGCTAGATACTGTTACTATTAAGCATAAAAAAGCAGGTGAAGAGCAGAAAAAAACGGATCATTTCATTCCTTTATTTGGATTAACTCCAAAACTTGGCCCTATTGGTGATTGGGGATTAGAAATTAAGAAAAATGCGATTGTTGTTGATACATTCGATTATGTAACCAATACGCCTGGAATTTTTGCGATTGGCGATGTAAATACTTATCCAGGGAAATTGAAGTTGATTCTTTGTGGTTTTCATGAAGCGACTTTAATGGTGCAATCGGCTTTCAAAATTGTTTATCCAGACAAAAAAGCATCTTTCAAATATACTACCGTGAATGGTGTGAATGGATTTGATTAATTAATTGGTTAAGGATTTAAGGGTCGGATCTCTTGAAGATATCCGATCCTTATTATGCACGATTTTTGTATAAAGTTGATTTTTTAAAAAAGAATAATGGAAGATATAATAAAAGTAACGGTCATTGATAGGGAAGGAGTGACGCACGAATTGGATGCACCTACTGACATGAATATGAACATGATGGAGCTGTGCAAATCCTATGAATTACCCGTTGAAGGAACTTGTGGCGGAATGGCGCTTTGTGCAAGTTGTCATTGTTATGTTCTTTCTGAACATGAGTTACGTGAAGCATCGGACGACGAGGAAGATATGCTCGATCAAGCGTTTTTTGTAGAAGATAATAGCCGTTTGGGTTGCCAAATTAAGTTGGTAAATGAATTAGATGGTTTGAAAGTTCAGCTTGCGCCTGTCGGTGATTAATTGCTAACAAAAATGATACACTAACAAAGGATTATTAACATCATTTTACAATTTTATACAAAAATGAATGCTTCTACTGACTAATTTTTTGTTGACTACGGGAATGATTGTATGCTTGATTATTGTTTTAGCTTTCGCTAAAAAGCAAAAAGAAGGCTTGCATTATAAAATACTGACTATCATTTTCTTAGCTTTATTTTTTGTCCCTTTTCATTTTTATGGAGGCTTGAATGATGTGCCAATTATTGGCGCGGTTGGCTTCGTAATGATTGATATTTTAGGCTATTTGATTGGTCCTTTTTTGTTTATTTACATTAAATCACTATACGATAAAACGCCCAATTTAATACAACAACACCACCTTCATTTTCTGCCTTTATTGGTACATTTTTTATTTTTGACCCTTCCTTTTTTGATCTATTTCTTTTTTGATAAAATACTGTTTTCTTATCAAGAGTTTATTCTAGATAATCTTTATTTAATTCATTTACAGTCTATTTATTTTTCCGTTTATTGCATTGTTTCACTTCAACTACTTGCCAAATATCACAACAAAGTCAAGCAACATTATTCTAATCTCACGAATCGAGATTTAAATTGGATCAAATTCCTATTATTAGGTATTATTGCTATCAATGGTCTTGATGTTTTGATTGCGATTTATGAAATGATTTTTGGTCTTGTCGAATGGGAAACAGGATATATTACAGCAATTGCTGTAATTATTATGATTATAAATTTAGGTTATTACGGTTATTATCAATCTAATATTTTGCTGCCAGAACATTTGATGATTGGAGAAACGGTCGCACCAATAACAACAGCAGAAAAAGCAGTAAAATCTCATCATCTTATCAATTCATCTCCACAAGAAATTGAAGTATTGAAAGCCCGATTATACCTGATTTTAGAAAAAGAAAAACCTTACTTGGATGAAGATCTAAAGTTAGGCACATTAGCGGAACAAGTAAAAACCACAGATAAAAAACTCTCCGCTTTACTTAATCACTATCTTAATGTTACTTTTTATGACTTGATTAATCAATATCGAGTAGATGCAGTGAAAGCCAAATTGATTGATCCTGATTATGAACATTTCACGCTCTTAGCGATTGCCTTTGATTGTGGCTTTAAATCCAAATCGAGTTTCAATCGAATATTCAAAAAAAATACAGGCGCATCGCCTTCCGCCTATAAAAAGCAGCTTTTGACCTAATTTAGAGGTGTCAATGCTTCCATTGAAGCGTTTTAGCCGTTTTGTACCCGCATATTTGCATCATAATAATTTTTACATCAATTTAAAAACAGTTTAAAAAAACAATTATGAGGTATTTAAAAATGTCATTAGTCGCTATCGTTTTGCTTTTATCTGCTTGTAATAAACAAACCGTAAGCGCGTTATCCGTCACAACGTCAGTAGATGACAATGTTGAAAATGTAGTAGAATTAGTCATTGAAGCAGAAGATGAAGACGGTATTGAAACCATTCAAGTTGATATTGCTGATTTGAATGTTCATTTAAATTATACTAATGTTAATGAGACAAAATGGGAAGCAACTGAAAGCTTGACTATTGATTCAAATGTCGCTACTAATAACGCTGAAATCATTATCACAGTCACAGACAAAACTGGAGAAATTACTACTAAAACTTCTACTTTAACGCTATAATTTTAAATTAAATCGACTACTATTTTACCAAGGAAAGTCCGTATTCTAGCATATAGAATACGGGCTTTTTTATTTGAAGAAAGTAAAACAAATAAATTTATTCAAAAGGACAAATTCTACCATAGTTAATGTGAATTTTAGATGTGGATTAGTATTATATGAATGGGCATTAAAATTGCAACAACCTTTCTAGAAAATGTATTTTTATTTTTTTGTATCCAAAATCAAATTTCTTAAAAAAACGATGTCCAATGAAACGCACTTTATACGCAATTCTAGGTTTTTTATGCTTCAATTTTTCCACAACTTACGCTCAAACATGGGCAAAATCCCTCGGCTCAACCAGCATTGATCAAGCTAAAAGCATGACTGTTGATGTTGGTGGAAATAGTTATGTCGCTGGCTTTTTTTCGGGAACTATTCCATTAGGAAATTCGACTGTGATTTCGAGTGGTGGACAGCGTGATATTTTTCTAGCGCGTTATGGTTCAGATGGTACTTTGCTTTGGGCAAAAGGCATTGGCGGCCCAGGAGACGACGAAGCAAAGGATGTTGCCGTTGATTTATCAGGGAATATTTATATCATTGGAGAATTTGTTGGATTGGTTGATTTTGACCCTTCTGTAGGTATTGCGATTAAAAGTAGTGTAGCAGCTTCCGATGTTTTTATTGCCAAATTTGATGCGGCTGGGAATTTTGTTTGGGTAGAAAGTATCGAAGGGCAAGGAGCTGATTTAGGCTATAGTATAGAAGTTGGTGCCAATAGTGATATTTATGTATCAGGCTTTTTTAATGGAAACCTCAATTTCTCCACTTCTCTAACAACTGACGATTTAACATTAACAGAAAATTCTGCCATTTTTTTAGCTAAATATACTAGTGCAGGTAGTTTTGTATGGTCAAAGAAAATAGAAAGTAGTGAAAATATTGTAGTTAAGGATATGACAATAGATGGTGCTGATAATTTTTATTGCACTGGAACATACAAAGCGAATACCGATTTTGATCCAGATCCGAATACGGTAAAAACGCTTTCATTATCTGGAAATACAGATGCATTTTTAGCAAAATATAGTAATACTGGCGCTTTGCTTTGGGCTAGATCCATACACGGAATTAATATTGAAGAAAGCGAAACGGTCGAAATTGCGCCAGATGGCAATATTTTAATCGGGGGACATTTCCTTAATTCGATTGATCTCGATCCGAGTAATAGCAATAATTTTATCACTTCTATTGGTCAAAGAGATGCATTTATTGCTAATTATACGCCAGCAGGTGGGTTTCGTTGGGGCAAAAGTTTTGGTGGTACAGGTAATGAATATGGCTATTCGTTGGATACTGATAATCAAGGTCGAATATTCATGACAGGGACTTTTCAAGGAACAATTGACATTAATCCAGATCCAAATGTAGCAGCAAACTTGACAAGTTCGGCTGGTTCGGACATTTATATTGTTAAGTTGGATTCTATAGGAAATTATTTGTGGGGAACTAGTGCAGGTGGTTCAAATGGAGATTTGGCGGAAAGCATCGCAGTGAATACAAATGAAGAAGTTTATCTGAGTGGTTGGTTTCAAGGTTCGGCTCTTTTGGGCAATACAACACTCAATAGTGCAGGCGATCGAGATATTTTCATTGCAAAAATTAGCCTCGCTACCATTTCTAATACATATCAATTCGATAATAAAATTCATGTAAAAGTATCGCCAAATCCGTTTCATTCATT